>JBIPNX010000018.1:0-13317 GCA_044378145.1 Flavobacteriales bacterium
TGGAGGCCGGCATTGCTACCGATGGCTACTACCTTGTTAAGGGTTTGCTTAAGACCGATGAAGTAGCTACGCTAAAGGCAGATTCCATTACAGCCATAGAACACGAGGGGGATATCTACGGGCGTGAAGACAGCCAGTACGGGCGTATTTTCAGTTGCACCTACTACAGCGATAATTTCATTAAACTATTAGAACACCCACAGTTTAATGAGCCGTTCCGCTGGTATCTGGGCGATTATTTTATTGTTCACGTTTATACCACATCAAGCGTGCAACCCGATGGAAAAAGCTTTTTCGGAGGAATACATATTGATAACAAGCGCTTTCTTCCGCAATACACCGAGGGCTTGGGCTGCCTTGTTTTATTAGATGATTTTACCATTGAAAATGGGGCCACGTATTTATTACCCGGTAGCCATTTAAATCCTCTACAACCTACCGATGAAGCCTTTTACCGAGACTCGGTAAGGTTGGTAGGCAAGGCAGGCGATGTGCTGTATTTCAACCCACGATTGTGGCACGCCGCAGGGCGCAACAATACCAATGAGTGGAGGCATTCTCTTTCGTTAGGTATGAGTAGGCCGCACATTAAGCAATACACTGATATTCCTGCATCGTTAATGGGTGTTGATTTAAGTAAATACTCTGATACTGTTTTGCAACGACTGGGAGTTTATGCACAAGCTGCGCCCAGTGTAGAGCTGTATTATAAAGGGTTTGGAAGAAAATGGAACTAACCGAGGAAGAAATAAAACAGTTTGAAACCGAGGGGTACATTATCCGCCGCAACGCGATTGATAGTGCCGTGGTAGAAACCCTTAAATCAGCGGTTATAAAAGGCCTTGCCGAGGAAGAAAAATATGCCTCATCGCCATTGTACAAAAAGGGTGTGTTATCGCTTTGCCCTGTTTACTCTCTCGATTTTTTAAAGGTGCTGGAAACCCCAACCGTAATGGATGCTGTGGATGGTTTTATGGGGCGTGATTGTATTCTGCATATCTATATGTCGTCGTGCATGCCTCCGGGCGAGTCTAATTATTCGGAACGTATCCATGTGGACAATCCACGATTTATTCCCGGTTATACCGAGGGCTTAGGCTGCATAATACCCCTTACTGATTTTACCTTAGAAAACGGAGCTACCTATATATTGCCAGGTAGCCATTTGGTTGCAGGCCCCCCAACCGAAGAAGAGTTCTACAAAAACGCAATACGCTTTACTGCTAATGCAGGCGATTTAGTCCTGTTCCACGGGCGCATGTGGCATGCAGGTGGAATAAACAACAGCGCCAATTGGCGCCATGCATTGGCCTTTGGTTTTTACAAACCGCACCTGAAGCAACGCATTAATATGAAGTTGGCTATGGAAGGTATTGATACAAGCAATGTATCAGATTACGTAAAATATAAGTTGGGATTTTTCAGTAACCCACCGGCTACTATAGAAGAATACCAGGAGATACGGAAGAGGTTAGGTTAAAAGAAAAACCCAACTCTCAAAAGAGAATTGGGTTTTCAAGAAATCTTTAAATGCTATAAATCAAGGTTAAGACAGTTACTTCGCATCCAGCACCGTAACGGTTCCGTTAAAGTCTTGTATTTTGTCTTCGTACTTGGTTTTGGCTATGTAAAAATACACGCCATCGCTAACCATTTTACCGGCAAGGTTTTTACCATCCCAAACAAAGGCAGGGTCGGTAGTTTTATACACCAGCGTGCCCCATCGGTTATACACCAGTATTTCAAACTCATCAAAATTGCCAATTATAAACGGCTGCCAGCCATCGTTAACACCATCGCCGTTAGGTGTGAACACGTTGGGCAGGGTAAGCGGTACATAGCACGTATCAACTATTACATTAAAGTTTTGCGTGGTAAAGCAAATCTCGCCCGGTACGCTAATGTCAACGTAGTAGTCGCCCGCTTCGGTTTTATCAACGCTTTGGGTAGTTTCGCCGGTACTCCAAACGTAACTAAAGTTTTGTCCTGTGTCTGCTACCAGCGTTGCTGTTTCGTCCAAACAAATATTGATGGTGTCGTACGTTACAATAGGGTACTCTACAAACACCGTGACGGTATCGTAACTGGTACAACCCGGGGATATTGTTACCTTGACGTAGTAGGATGTGACCGTATCGGGTGTGACGTCTTTTGTCTGTCCGCCACCAATAACCTGTGCGCCGACAACGCCCCACTGGTACGTGCCGTTTACCTGCGTGGTACTGAGCGTAACGGTGCTACCTTCGCATATTGTGGTATCCAGACCCGTATCAACCGGTGGTGGATTCTTAACGAGTATATTCTTTGTTCCGTTATCCTGCCCGCATGGGTTTACTACCAGCACTTGCAGCTGGTTTACCCCGGAGGAGTCAAACACCAGTTGTATAATGTTGTTGGAGGTATCAATAATAGCCGTGTTGGCGTTGACAGTCCACTCGTAATAGGTGTTATTGGTAAACTGCACCTGGTAGGTTACAGTATCGCCTAAACACACCTGTGCAGGCCCTTGTATGGTAACGTTGGGTGAGCCAAAAATATCGGATGGCAGCGTGTCGGAGACGGGCCCCGCGCAACCAAAGTTAAACTCGCGCACCGTAAACAAGAGCGTTCCTCCCCCGCCAAAATTGACATAGAGCGGGTTAAACTCCCAGTTGAACGGGACGCCATTATTTATACCGTTGCACCACCACTGGTACTGCGACTGGAAGTTGTACGGACTGATAGTATAGTTGCCAATTTGCCCCACACAATAGTAAGGCGCTCCGGCTGTTATGGTAGGAGGGAATGCGCTTGGCGCACCAATAGTCATGCGGATAATAGTGCCGTTCATATCCCACGGTACATCCTGATCGGTAGAGATTACGCGGATGTAGTACAAGCCCGGTTGCATGCCAATGGCAAACAGTCCCGCAAGGTTAGGTATGGTAACCGTTATAGTACCCGATGTATTGCTGACGACACCGCCAATTACTCCTGTATTTACAATAGCCAACGTTTGGCTGTTTAGCACCTGCACCAAAAACTGGTTGGTGCCTGTGTAAGTAGATACCGTATCGTAATTGTGTATGGTATAGGTTATGGTAGTATCAGCCCCAACTAATTCGTTTATACAGAAACGTATATCCTGCTTGTTATTGGTTTCTACATCGCAATGCTTAATACAGAACGGCCCATACAATGTACCTATGGCTACAGGATTTACCGATACTACACGTATGTAATAATTACACCCTTCGCTAACCGTATCGGGTATTAAACCGGCTACATTACCCGGTAAAGAACCCTGGGCAGGGTCGTAGGTATCAGAGTTAGGGAACGTACCTAAAACAGTGTATGGAGGAGTGTTGGGGAATGTGCCGTCGGGCCTTGATAGCTGCGCCACATAGGTGTTGTTTATGTACACACCCGTTGAGTAGAACGGCACATCAATTACGCTGCCTGCACAAACCGTATCAGGATCCATGGTTACTACAGGCTGCAACGTGGTTATAGTATTGGGGCAAAAAGCTACCTCAAAGCAAATACTTATAACCCCCGTTATGGCAGGGGCAGGGGAGACTCGGTTTATCCGCACCTTATAGCATGTACCTGCAGGGGTATTGCTGGGTATGGTGGGGTAAATAGCGCCCGTAGTTTGGTTGTTGTTTATGTTGAACACCCCTAAACTGGTTGGGTTGCCGCCAAAGTTTCCGTTTATGTCAGACAGTTCAATCTCGTAAATACCATCGCAAAGGGGTTGAGACAATTGCCAGAAAAGCAATACGCCATTGCCCTGGCAAACAGGCACAGGGGTAATATTTGTTATGTTGATTGATACAGGGTTGTTTACATCATAAGTACCTACAACGTTAATATCATCAATAGAAAACGACTGATTAAATGGAGGGCTGCTAACACCGTTTACCCAACGGAAACCAAAGCGGATATTGGGCTGGTTATTAAAAACAGGGTCGGTAATAATCTCGTATTTCCAAAGGTTTTGGTCTTTGTATTGGCCTAAACCCGCTTGCACCCATGGGCCGCTGTTTAGCGAGTAGTACACTTCGCCATACGCGCCGGGGCCGCCTTCGGCCAGCCAAAAGAAGGTAAAGTTAACATCGGTAAAGCCCAGTGTACAAAAGCCGTTGGTGGTAAATGCAAATTGGTCTGACGATACTACAGGGTTCCAGTTGGCGTTGCCAATACCTTGCACGGTTTGGGCAATGGTATCGCGCACGTGCAGGTAGCGACTGGTAGGGGCAAAGCTGATGGTACCGCTAACGGTTTGGTCTTGCGGGGTGGTGTTTGGGTATACCGGCGCACCGCTATAGAGGTTGTTAATGGTCCACTTGTTAGAGCCCGTAGCTGTGCCAACCTGCCCGCCCTGGTTAAGGGTAAAGGGCACAATGTTATCTTCAAAGTCTTCGTTATACAGCTGTACCGTTTGGCTTTGCGCCGATACAACAGAAAACAATGCCAATACGTAGAGTAAAAGTCTTTTCATGCCAGCCTGGTTGATTATATAGCTTAAAGGTATAAAAACAGTTGATTAAAACAAATCAATTAGTACACACTAACGAATACACCATCGGCAATTTATTTCCCATTTTCTTCAACCTGTATTGCCTTTCACCTACTTGCTCCATATCCCTGAAAACATTATAGGGTGAGTAATCGTATTCCTTAAGTGATTCAATAGTCAAGCCTTTTTTAAGCAGTGCTCCCATAACTTCGGCTAAGTCGTGGTTCCAGCCTACGGTTTCGGTTTTAATGGGAGCGTTGCGGTCGGCATAGGTGCCTACGGTAGTTTCTACAATGGGTTCGGCATTAAAGTAGTTGTAGGCCACATGGGTAAAATCATCGTCAAACATCCATACCGCAGGGTGAAATTCAACAAACACCAGCTTACCACCCGGCTTTAAAAAGTGGTTTATAACCCCAGCCCATTTATCCATATCGGGCAACCAGCCAATGGTGCCGTAGGTAGTAAAAACCATATCAAATTGTTGGTTGATGTGGTTGGGCGAATCATATACATCGCAGCATACAAATTCAGCGTTAAGACCCAGCTCAGTGTTGAGGTTTTTAGCCGTTTCTATGGCCTTGTCTGATAAATCGACTCCGGTAACTTTAGCTCCCATACGGGCAAGCGAAAGGCTATCCTGCCCAAAGTGGCATTGCAGGTGCAAAATACTTTTGCCTGTTACGTCGCCCAATAAATCCAGTTCAATGGTGTTTAGCGATGTTGCACCGCTCCTAAACCCTTCCAAATCATAAAGCGCTGATTGTAAGTGCGGTTCTACCCGCTGGTTCCAGGCTAGGCGGTTGCTTTCTGTATAGTTATCAGGCGTTTCCATTTCCCAAAGATAAGAAATAATTCCCCCTCTCACTTTAGGAGAGGGGGTTAGGGGGTGAGGTAAAAATGCTTAATTTTACAGCATGTATCCAAAAGACTTTCAAGAGAAACTGCAAGGCGAATTAGCCGGCATCCGCGAAGCGGGTTTATATAAATCAGAACGTGTTATTGTTACCCCGCAAGGCGCTGATATTAAGTTGGCTGACGGTAGTGAGGTGATAAACTTCTGCGCCAATAACTACCTGGGCTTATCAAGTCACCCAAAGGTTATAGAGGCTGCACACAAAACGTTAGACACCCACGGGTACGGCATGTCGAGCGTGCGTTTTATATGCGGTACGCAAGACATTCATAAATCATTAGAAAAGAAAATATCGGAGTTTTTAGGTACGGAAGATACCATTCTGTACGCAGCAGCTTTTGATGCTAACGGTGGTGTATTTGAGCCATTGTTCGGTGAGGAAGATGCCATTATTTCTGACGAACTGAACCACGCCTCTATTATAGACGGGGTGCGCCTTTGCAAGGCCGTACGCTACCGCTACAAAAACTGTGATATGGCCGATTTGGAAGCGCAGCTTATAGCATCGCAAGCCCAACGCAGCCGCATTATTGTTACCGATGGTGTGTTCTCTATGGACGGTTTTGTTGCCCCGCTGGATAAAATTGTTGAGTTAGCCGATAAATACAACGCCCTGATTATGATTGACGAAAGTCACGCCAGCGGCTTTATGGGCAAAAATGGACGTGGTACGCACGAGCACCACAACGTAATGGGTAAAATTGATATCATCACCGGCACGTTGGGCAAAGCCTTAGGCGGCGCTATGGGTGGATTTACATCAGGCAAAAAAGAAATTATTGAAATACTTCGCCAGCGCTCTCGTCCGTATTTATTCTCAAACTCATTAGCCCCTGCTATTACAGGCACCAGCATTGCGGTGTTAGACCTGTTACAGGAAACTACTGAGCTTCGTGATAAATTAATGGATAATGCCCTTTACTTCCGCAGTAAAATGACAGAGGCAGGCTTTGATATCCGCGAAGGCATACACCCTATTGTACCTGTAATGTTATACGATGCCAAGCTGGCGCAGGAGTTTGCCGCTAAGCTGCTTAACGAGGGTATTTACGTTATCGGCTTCTTCTTCCCTGTAGTGGCTAAAGGCAAAGCCCGCATACGTGTGCAGCTTTCTGCCGGCCACGACCGCCAACACCTTGACAAAGCCATTGCCGCCTTTACCAAAGTAGGTAAGGAACTTGGTGTGTTAAAAGGAGAGGGAGTAGCATAATGGAAATCTCCATTTACACAGACGGTGCAGCACGTGGTAATCCCGGACCGGGAGGCTACGGCGTAGTTATGCTATCGGGCCACCACCGCAAGGAGCTGGCTGCGGGTTTCCGCTATACCACCAACAACCGCATGGAGTTGCTGAGCGTAATTGTTGCCATAGAGCAATTGAAAAGCCCAGGAATGAGCGTTACTGTTTACTCCGACTCTAAATACGTAGTTGATGCCGTTGAGAAAAAATGGCTGCAGGGCTGGGTACGCAAGAACTGGAAGGACGTAAAAAACCCCGACTTGTGGCAACGCTTAATTGCAGTAATGGCCCAGCACAATGTTAAGTTTGTGTGGGTTAAAGGCCATGCCGAGAATGTGGAAAACAACCGCTGCGACCAGTTGGCAGTAAAGGCATCTTACGGGCCCGATTTGTATACCGATGCTTACTACGAGGCACAGAACCCGCCCAAATTCGGTATTAAGGATTACAAGGGCAAGAAAGCCTAATTGTTACACCCGCTTCTCCGCTATCTGCCGAAATTCCAGCGCGGTATGCCCCGTTTTAATTTTGAAGAAACGGTTAAAGTACGAGGGGTCGTTAAAGCCAAGGTAAAATGCTATTTCTTTAGCTGTTAACGGTGAGTTGCAAAGCAAACGCTTGGCTTCCAGTATCACCCGGTTATTTAAATAATCGCCCACGGTAACCCCCGTAGCTTTTTTGCATATTTCATTCAACTTACGCTCGCTAATTTTAAGGAGTTCGGCATAATAGCCGGGTTGTTTCTGTTCATGGAAGTGTGCCTCGGCCATGGCCCTGAAATCGTTATACAAACCCGTGGCATTTTCCTGCCAGTTGGGGTGCTTTTTATCAAACAGGCGTATGCACTTTATAAGCAAAATATGCAGGTATGATTTTAGTATCTCCGCCTCGGGGGTACTACCGCTGTATTCACCCTTTAGCTGGCTTAAAACAGTATTCAGTTTGGCCTGTTCTTCTGCAGTATTTTCAATATGCAAAAAGGTATTGCTATTGAGGAATTGCACCAATGGGAGCTGTCCGTTTTGGGTAGTGATATCGTCGTAAATCTCACGCGAGAAATGCACCACAGCCCCATTGGTATTAAGCTCGCGGCTAAGTACATGCACCTGACCCGGGTACACAATATGTACGCTGTTATCGGCTACGGGGTGCTGCACAAAATCGATATAATGGTAACCGCCTCCTTTGGTAAAAAAGAACACCTCGTAATAGTTATGGCGGTGGGGCGGGGCAATATCGTATTCTTTAAGGGGATTTAGCTGAATGTACCGCACAGGCACTTGCTTGGTGTCCTCCTCGTGAAAATCGTGTATGGGTATTGCTTTTTTCATAGTGCTAAATAAAATAACCCTATAGCTGAAATTGCTCTCAAATATATGGTTATAACTCAACTAAACTTTAGAACTAACAGGAGATTACTATTACTGTTTTACAAACTTTAATGTCGTCATCTGGTAACACTCAAATATATTGATGGTATACAGGCCGCTGGCTAAACCCGATATATCAACACGCTTATCCTGACCGCCAAGATTTCCGCTGGAAACTCTTTTCCCTGTCGCATCATAAATCATGTAACCGTAAGTTTGAATGTTGCCGGTAGTACCAACGTATAACTCATTAGCAGCAGGGTTGGGGTACAGTTTAAACCTTTCAGTTGGCTTATCATTAATATCGGTTACAGTTGGCGATAACGATAAGTTATCTACCGTAAAATAAGAACACCAGCCTGAGCTTTGGCTAGAGCATAAACCCATTGAGCCATTTATATTCCTTTCGGTAGGGGCTAAGCGGATGATTACACTGTCTGGCATTTCACCATCGGTATAATAAACAGGGCATACAAAATGAGACCATTGGTCGGCTGCATGTATATCCAAATGGCCGCTGCCTAATGTATCGCGCTGTTGTGTTTGGGTATTCCATTTGGTGACATATACATATACGTGTGCGGTATCGTTATATGGGTCGCCGCCCTGCTGAACCAGGTTGTCGGTATACCTGTAAAAGCCACTAAGTTCGGCGGGCTTAAAGTTAATTGCCGAATGTTGCACTGCATCGTCAAAGGTGTAGTAGTACCAGCGAGACAAAGTCATGGCATAATTTCCCTGTTGAGGTAACGAGTCGCGGAAGATACCAAACTGGCCAAAACCCTCATTTATAACCCAATTATCGGGATGCGCCACGCTGTCTCCACTTGGGCTCCAGTTTTCAAAGTCCATGTTTGCGATTTGTGCCTTAGCAGCTACGCAAGTAAAAAGGATTGCTATAATTAATAATTGCTTTTTCATATCCGTATGTTTTAAGTACGATACAAAGGTCAATTATAAAAACAGCTACATCAATGGACAATTTGTACCTATTATGGCACTTTTCGACATTATTTGATGAAATCAAATAGATGTCGACCCCGACATTTATCGTCGGGGAGTGTATTTTTAAGATCTCCCTTTCTAAAGGAAGTGGATTCCGACGATAGTCGGAAGACGAGGGATTTTATTTATTATCTATTTCGCTTATTATCAAATTATCTAATTCGGAATACTCCTCCTGCGGAAAATGCCCCACCCCAGGCAAATGAACCGTTTTTTTATTGCTGAATTTTTGCTCAAATTTCTCCAGATACGGCTCGGTTAAAAAAACATCAGCCATGCCCCATATAAATAAGGTAGGCTTATTGCAGATTTTATCCACCTGCTGCCAAAGCCCCTCAAACCAATCCTGCTCATTCAGCAACGATTTTACAAATCCCAAAGTGCCTATACGCTCAGCCGCCCTGCCAAATGGCAAGGTGTACATTTTATGTATGGGCTTAGTCAACAGCTTTTTATTTCCAAACGACAAGGGTACTGCATACTTAGCCGAAAAGTTGAGGTACTTATATAGGAATGGCACCAATGGGCTTTTCAGGATTTTGGCGTTCTTCTCGTAGCCCGGCATTTGTTTGGTGTTCCACATCCAGGTATTTAGTATCACCAGGCGTTTAATATTATCAGGGTACTTAACTGCATAATTCAACCCGATAGGCCCACCAAAATCGTGCACTACCAATATAATGTCCTTTAAGTCTAATGCTTTAATAAATGCCTCTAAATTATTGGCATGTTGAGCAGAGGTGTACTTATATTCTTTCGGCTTATCAGACAATCCAAAGCCTATATGGTCAGGGGCTATGCAGCGGTAGTTGGGCGATAGAGCAGTAATTAAATGCCTCCACTCAAACGACCATGAGGGTGTTCCGTGTACGAATAATATGGTTTCGCCCCGGCCTTCATCAACATAGCTCATGGTATGGCCATCAATAGCAATTGTTTTGGTGTTAAAGGAGTATAACTCCCTGTTAACCCAGTTTGGTACGCTATTCATTGTAATGCTTTTTAAGTTGTTTTATAACATCGGCAAGCGGGTAAGTGTCAGGATTTTCAAGGTATTGCAGCGCTATACCATCAACAATGGCAAAGTAAAGCTGCGCCTCGTTTTTAGGGTTAGCCCTGCCTATGCGTTTAAAGTAGTTTCGCAACAGGTCGGTAATCATGGTTCGGCCCTGCTCCATCTCTTTGCCAAGTAACTGCCCCACGCGCGGATTGAACCGCAAAGAGTGAACTAATTGCCAGAATATAGTATGCGTTTTTAATGCTTCGGCAGTCAGTTTTAAGTGCAGGTCAATGGCGTTGTCTTTTTCGCCTAATTCAGTCATAGGTTTTAGTGTATCGGCAATCTGTGCCAAGCCTTTTTCCAATATGGCTTTAAGCAAACCCTCTTTACTGACATAATGCCTGAATACTAATCCTTCCGATACTCCGGCTTCTTCGGCTATGCGTTTGGTAGAAACATGGTCAAACCCTTCGGTAGCAAACAGTTTGGTGGCATTGTCCAGTATTATTTCTTTTCGCTTTATCATAAAAAGTGAGTAATCACTTACAAATTTAAAACAAAAAAATATATTATCAACAAAAGCCATATAATTTTTCAATTCCACGTCTTACCATACCTCAATAAATACTAAGTTTGTGCTTTCAAATTTCCACCCATTACAATCATGTCAAACCCGGTAAGCATTAAACGTGCGTTAGTCTCTGTTTTTTATAAAGACGGCCTTGAGCCAATCATCAAAAAGCTGCACCAGTTAGGTGTAGAATTTTACTCAACCGGCGGAACACAAGAGTTTATAGAAGGCTTAGGAATACCCGTTACCGCGGTAGAAGACCTTACAGGCTACCCATCTATTTTAGGCGGACGGGTTAAAACACTTCACCCAAAAGTATTTGGCGGTATTTTAAACCGCCGTGGAAATAACAGTGACGTGGCTGAAATTGCCGAGTATGAAATCCCAGGCATTGATTTGGTTATTGTTGATTTATACCCTTTTGAAGCTACGGTTGCATCGGGTGCTGCCGAGCCTGACATTATTGAAAAAATTGATATTGGCGGTATATCTCTAATCCGCGCTGCGGCTAAGAATTTTAACGATGTGGTTATTGTTTCTTCTAAAGCTGATTATGCCCCATTATTAGCATTACTGGAAGATAAAAATGGTCAAACCGATATTGCAGACCGCCGCTTATTTGCCGCTCGTGCATTCAACGTTTCATCGCATTACGACAGTGCCATATTCAACTACTTTAACCGCGACAATTCTGTTGACGCGTTTAAGTTAAGTTATACTCAATCATCGCACCTACGTTACGGCGAAAACCCGCACCAACAGGGGGCTTTCTATGGTAACCTTGCTGATGTATTTGAGCAGTTAAACGGTAAAGAATTATCATACAACAACCTGTTAGATGCTGATGCTGCCGTGGCCCTTATCCGCGATTTTGAGGACACTACGTTTGCAATCATTAAACATAACAATGCCTGCGGTGTGGCAACACGCCCAACGGTAAAACAAGCCTATTTAGATTCGTTAGCAGCAGACCCCGTTTCGGCTTTTGGAGGTATTTTAATTACCAACCGCGAAGTGGACGAAGCTGCTGCCGTTGAAATGAACAACCTGTTTTTTGAAATACTGATTGCCCCCGGCTACGATGCTAAGGCATTGGAAATTTTAAAAGGCAAAAAGAACCGTATTATCCTGATTTGCACCAATTTTAAAGTACAAGCCAAGCAAGCTAAAACAGTGTTAAACGGTTTACTGGTACAGGATTTTGACACGTTTACCGAAACGGCTGCCGACCTTAAACCGGTAACCAATATTGCCCCAACGGCGCAGGAAACAGAAGATTTATTATTTGCAAATAAGCTTGTAAAACACACCAAGAGCAACGCCATTATACTGGTAAAAGGCGGTCAGCTGTTGGCTTCGGGTACAGGGCAAACATCGCGTGTAGATGCGTTGCAACAAGCTATTGCTAAAGCCACAAAATTCGGCTTTGATTTAAGCGGTGCGGTAATGGCATCGGATGCATTTTTTCCTTTCCCCGATTGCGTGGAAATAGCTAAGGACGCGGGAATACACGCTGTTATTCAACCGGGTGGCAGCATAAAAGACCAGGAAAGTATAGACTATTGCAACAATAATGGCATGGCCATGGTTACTACCGGTCATAGGCACTTTAAACACTAGTAATGGGGTAGAAAAGAGATGAGTGAGCAGAGGTTTGGAGGGCAATATTTGCATTTAATTTTAATGCATTTTTAATTCCGTTCCATCGCCCCTGAATACTGACCCCGGAAATAGTTCACATCTCGGTTAATAATTTTTACAAAAAGTTGAAAGGTTATTTTCAAATGCACATACAGGAGTGTAATTTAGCTACCTATATTTGCACGTTTAATATAATCGTTACACAATAGCTGTAGCACATGGGAATGTTTGATTTTTTAACGCAAGAAATTGCGATTGATCTTGGCACAGCCAATACGATCATTATACATAACGACAAGGTTGTAGTAGACGAGCCGTCTATTGTAGCCGTTGACCGAACAACGGGCAAAGTTATAGCCGTGGGCAAAAAAGCGATGCAGATGCATGGCAAAACCCACGAAAATATAAAGACAATCCGTCCGCTTAAGGACGGGGTAATTGCCGACTTCCACGCCGCCGAGCACATGATTCGCGGCATGATAAAGATGATCAACTCTGGCAAGAAGTGGTTTAGCCCTTCGCTTAAGATGGTTATTTGTATCCCATCGGGTATTACCGAGGTGGAGAAACGTGCCGTACGCGACAGCGCCGAGCACGCGGGTGCAAAAGAGGTTTACCTTATCCACGAACCTATGGCTGCTGCTATTGGTATGGGTATAGACGTAACCGAGCCTGTAGGTAACATGATTATTGACATTGGCGGCGGTACTTCTGAGATTGCCGTTATTGCCCTGGGGGGTATTGTGTGTGATAAGTCTATCCGCGTTGCGGGTGATGAGTTTACCGCTGATATTGAAGAATACATGCGCCGCCAGCACAACATCTTAATTGGTGAACGTTCTGCTGAGCAAATTAAAATAAATGTGGGTGCGGCTATGACCGAGATTGACAACCCGCCACCCGATTACGCAGTTCACGGTCGTGACCTTATGACGGGTATCCCGAAAGAAATTTATGTTTCGTATCAGGAAATTGCCCATGCCTTAGACAAGTCTATCTCTAAAATTGAAGCGGCTATCCTTTCAGCTCTTGAAATGACCCCGCCCGAGCTTTCAGCCGATATTTACCGTGTA
>JBIPNX010000299.1:0-3631 GCA_044378145.1 Flavobacteriales bacterium
GTTTGCACAAAAGAAGAAAGATAAGCCGGCCGATACAACAACCCCGACAACTGTAACCACAACTACTACAAATAGCGGTGATGATATGTTTGAGGTTCAGAAAAAGGTATTGAAGCAAGCTTTACGCTATGGCGATTTTAGCACAGCAGCTATAGCTCTTAATTACATTGTTGTACTTAAGCCTGAACAAAAAGAATACAAAGATACCCTTGCATTGGTTTATGCAGAGTTAGGGGCTAATGTACAAGCGCTTAGCGTTGCTAAAGATATTTTAGCTACAAACCCTAATAATGCCCCTATACTGGAAGTAGCTGCTAACTCTGAAGAGTCATTAGGTTTAATAAAAGAAGCGCTTGAAGATTACGAGAAGCTGTTCAAGCTATCTGGTAAAACCTACCACCAATACAAAGTGGCTACCATGCAATACTACCTGAAACGTTTTGGCGAGTGTGCAGTAACCTTAAACGGCTTACTAGGCGCTAAAGATGTTAGTACAGAAAAAATAAGCATGAATCTAGACCGCCAGCAACGCCAGGAGGTGCCTCTTTCTGCAGCGGTTTATAACATGCGTGGTATGTTGGCTTTAGAGGTAAGTGATTTTAAATCGGCCCGCGATAATTTTAACGAAGCCCTGAAAATTTTGCCTGATTTTGCTCTGGCAAAAGGCAACTTAACCTTAACTGATAAATTAGAGGCCGATAAAAACGGAACTGCAACGCCTCCAAAAGGCGGTAATACCCCTCCAAAAAAATAATTTCAAATAGTTTGATTGATTAAAGAGCCCTGATGAATAATCGGGGCTTTTAGTTTGTAGGACATTTCAAGCCTGTAATTCCCGTTGATTGTGCGCCACTAATACCTGTTTTCATAGCGCCATCTATAAAGTCATTAACCTTGCCTATATTCCAGCTATTAGGCAGGGTTGCTATTATTATGTTATAGTTACCAAGTTTATTTTCATCGTAGTACTTGTACTTTACCCAGGGTTTGGTTTTAAGGTATTTCTCCAGCTTATCATACGCCGTTTTATCAGGGATAGATATTTCAACCTGATTGGTATAGTAAATCAGAATTGGCTTTGCTGAATTATTTTCTATGCTCATATTCCTATACCGAGAATAAAAAGTTCCAGCATGGTTTGGCATTAGCTTCCTAAAGGCTTTTAATGTAGTGTCTGACTGGTTAAAGGGTTTGTTATCTTGGCGCTTTACAATAAAGGTATTTGGCTTAGGCTTTTCTATAGATATGTTTCCTCCTTTTTCAGGCTCTCCGCAGTAATTATACCGGCTAACAATTTTAAGACTGTGGCTATTGCAAAATTTTAACAGTTTACTACTATCGCCATTTTGTATTATGCAAGCCAGGTAACGGTTATCATAAAACACTGGTACTTTATAAAAACCTTCGTACACGTATTTCTCTCCAGGTTTAAAAAGGCATACTTGTATTGCAGCCCATGCCAGAGGAATTTTTTCAGTTATATATCCCGGTGCCGATATCTGTAAATAATATTGGGTGTCTTGTTTTGCCGGAAAGTTAGCTTTCTCTAATACGTATGAATTGTAAATGTATTCGGAGCGGTTTAGTTTAAACTGGCAAGAAGGTAATCCAATAATTTCGACGGTAGCAGTTACAGGTTCTTCATTAGCATTAGATACCATAACATCAATACTGCCGTGCATAAACGCCTGTTGCGAAAACCCTTTGAAACCCCAAAGCAACAATGTAATTAGTACTATATATTTCATACCATATTGAGATGCTGCTACGGATCATTTTCCACACAAAAATATTTCTGAATTATCTTTTAATGCCTGATAATAGCTGTAGTATTTCTATGTAACTTTATGGCTCACATTTTATTCCCCCTTACCGTACAATGAAAAAACTATTGCTGCTATTGCCGCTACTATCCTCTATTATTTTATCAGCACAACAAAACAAAAAATCAGGCCCCGATGCGGTGGGCAACGTAATTACAGCATACGATTATAAATCTAACCAGGTTTATAATGGCTACACAAAGCAATCGTTTTACCTTACCATGCGCGACAGTGTTAAGCTGGCAGTTGATGTGTATTTGCCAAAAGGATTAAAACCCGGCGATAAAATACCCGTATTGTTAAACCAGACACGCTATTGGCGCGGTGTTGAGTTTCGTGCCTTTTTCAAACCATTTTTCGGGAATAAGCTCCCCGGAAAACCGGGTAAACTGTTAAAAGACCTTATAGCCAGCGGCTATGCTGCAGTAATTGTTGATACCCGTGGAACGGGTGCTTCGTATGGGCGATGCAACTATCCCTGGAGTATGGATGAGATTAAAGACGGTGCAGAGGTAGTAAACTGGGCTATAAAACAATCATGGTGTTCGGGCACGGTTGGTTCGTTAGGTATATCATACAGCGGAACAACATCAGAAATGCTTTTGGTAAACAGGCACCCTGCAGTAAAGGCTATTGTACCCATGTTTGCCTTGTACGATGCGTACGATGATATAGCTTTTCCAAACGGGCTGCAGTTTAGGTACTTTACATCTAACTGGGGCATTGCTAATGCTATGTTGGATAAAAATAAGCTCCCTACCAAGAAATTCCTTGCAAAGCTGCTTATAAAAGGTGTAGACCCAGTAGATGGAAAAGGCCGCCGAAAGTTGCTAAAGGGTGCTATGCAAGCGCATAAAGATAATATATCGGTTCACGATGGTGTTTTAACAATACGTAACCGAGACGATGTGCCTTTAGAAGGTAAATACATGAGCGGAATAGATGTTTTTAGCCCACATGCTTATAGAAATGTAATAGATTCATCTAACGCTGCCATATACTGTTATAGTGGCTGGTTTGATGGCGACTATCAGCATGCTGCCGTTAAACGCTTTTTAAACCTTACTAACCCAAACAGTAAACTTATTTTAGGCCCATGGGAACATGGCGGCTACTTAAATTTAAGCCCAAGTGTTAATCAAACAGGGTCTTTCGACAAGGCGTCGGAATTGTTAAAGTATTTTGATTTTCACTTAAAGGGAATGCAAACAGGTATTGATAAAGAACCCCGCGTGTACTATTATACCATGATAGAAGACAAGTGGAAATCGTCGTCTGTTTGGCCTCCGGTTTCGTCACCCACAATATTTTACCTTGGTAATAACACATTAAATACCAGCATGCCTGTTTCGGGTGATTTTGTTAGCTATGTTAGTGATACAACTGCAGGGTCGGGCAATATGACTCGATGGAAAACCGTTAATGGCCAGGTAAAAGAACCACCCATGTACGAAGAGTTTGGTACCCTAACGCCTAAAATGGCTTGTTTTACCGGCGATGTTTTAGCAGAAAACATGGAGGTTAGTGGCCACCCCTTAGTTGATTTATGGGTTGATGTGCCAAGCGACAACGCGGGCTTTTTTGTTTACTTGTGCGATGTTGATGAAAATGGACATGTGCAATACGTAACCGAAGGGTCTTTAAACGGCAAGTACCGCAAGGTTGGTGTTAACCCACCGTATGCCGATGTTGCCCCATACCATAGCTTTAAAGGTGCAGATGTAGCCCCATTTATTGCTGGAGAATCAGCGCTTTTGCAGTTTGATATGCTGCCAACATCGTACCTCTTTAAGAACGGCCATAAGGTT
>JBIPNX010000300.1:0-3629 GCA_044378145.1 Flavobacteriales bacterium
GCTTCCATACCAACTCGCGCTTTTCGCGCGTGGTAACTACGGGCGGGTACTTTGCCTACGGCTTTGCCGATAAGGGTTTTAAATGGGGCTACGATTTTTCGGTACGTGTTTTAAGAAGGCCCGACCTGAAAATTAAAGCACTTTGGATAAGCGATGTAATGGAGTCGGCACAACCCGAAATACGCGGTATGCGGGCTGCTCCATACATAGAACGTATACGCAGGGCCTATGTTAACCGCATGGATTTTTTAAACCGTGGCGAGGTAAATGTATCGTTCCGCACGGCGGGAGATTTGCGCTTTACCCTGTTTGGTGCCCGCACCAAGGTTGATACTAAATTTGCTTATGGCTTTGCATCGTCGGTAGACGACACCGTTGGTGTAAGCAAATACACCTTTACCGAGGCCGGCGTTTCTGTCCGCTTTGCGTTTAAAGAAAAGTTGTTTGATACAGGCAAGTTTGTAGCATCGCTGGGAACAGAATACCCTGTGGTGTATATCCAATATACGCGTGGCTTAACAGGTATTTTAGATGGTGGTTATGCCTATAACCGTATTGATATTAAAACGGAAAAAACATTCAGGCTAAAGAACCTGGGCAACCCCAGCTTTCAGCTATGGGCGGGGTATATAGACAGGCCCGCGCCATATATTTTGAATTACACAAACAGGTCGAGCTACGGACCAAACCCATATGTTGCCAGCATGTATTCTTTTGAAACCATGCGCATAAACGAGTTTTTGTCAGATACCTACGTAAACCTTTTCTTCCGCCACAACTTCAGGAGTTTGTTGTATAAGAGCAAGCGTTTCCGCCCGCAGTTTGTGTTGGTGCAAAATATGGGCTGGGGCAAAATGAGCCACCCCGAACGCCATAAGTTAGCCGATTTTAAAACCATGGAAAAAGGCTTTTTTGAATCGGGTATGCTTATTAACGACATTTATAAAAGCGGGCTTAGCGGCCTGGGTGTGGGCGCTTTTTACCGCTACGGCCCTAACAGCCTGCCTAAGTGGAACAATAATATTGCTATTAAGCTAAGCCTTAATCTGGCCTTTTAAATTTTCTTCGCTACTCTAGGCCCTAACTCAATTACTTCCATGTTGGTGAGTTTGTCGCCGTCTATTTTAAAGCGCAGCATGGTGCGTATCTGGTGGAAGCCATAAATGCCGCAAGCTCCCGGGTTTAAGTGAAGTAATCCGTAAGGTTTATCGTACACCACCCGCAGTATGTGCGAGTGCCCGCAAATAAATACCTGTGGCTTTAATTTGAGTATATGCTGCTTTACTGTTGCGGGGTATTTGTTGGGAGCACCTCCTATATGGGTCATTAAAAAAGTAACGCCATCAATGGTAATATGTACAGTTTCGGGAAACTCTACGCGCAATCCACCCCCATCAATATTTCCAAAAACAGCACGTAAGGGTTTGATGGATTTAAGTTTATCTGTAACTTCGGTGGTACCAATATCGCCTGCGTGCCACACTTCGTCGCAAGGGTCTATGTGGCGGAGGACGTCTTCGCCAAGGTAACCGTGAGTGTCAGATATAAGTGCAACGCGCATAGTAAACTAAAAGTTTAAAGAGAAAAACTAAAAGAGCAATATTACGCAATGAGGATCAAAGGGGACATTATATAACTGCCTTTTGCAAAAAAGCCCCGCACAATTATGTGCGGGGCTTTTTTATTCTTGTATTGAAAGGCTTTTAATACCAGCTAAAGCGAAAAAAGTTAATGCTATAAAACGGTGTTCCATCGGCAGTTTTGCCCTCCCTAAAAGTTAACGTTGTTTTTTTGCGGCTGTCATTATAACTTTTCAACCCGGCATCATATGTAAAACCGGATTTGTCTACATCCAATTTCAATCTGTTAAACACCTCTTTGTCGTATACAGTATAGGTAAAATCAAAATAGCCATAGTTAGTAAGGATAAACGACACCAGTTCTGTTTTTGGGTCAGATGGTACTACTTTATAAGTATACCGTATCTTTTCGTCTTTCTTCTTTTTAGGCGTTTCTGTATTGGTAAGCGTAAAACCATTAGGGTCCAGTATCCCCACAATTGCACTTACCGATGTGGCTTTGGAACACTCTCCAAGTTGTTCCATTGATAAATTTTGCGCTTTGGCAAATACAGCCAAAACAAGTGTTACAGCTATTATACTCAGCTTTTTCATTGGTTGTTGGGTTTATTTTATACACCAAAAGTAGCACTGCGGCTTGGCTTGTAAAATGATGATTATCATCTATGTAAGTGACAATTATCATACAATAATCATTTTTCAAAAGTAATTCCGGTAATAAAAACGGGATGAAAAAATTGGTACGTGGATTTACCGATTTATTTCCCACGAAGTGGAAGAACGGTTAAATAAGCATTGCCGTTGATATTGAGTATATTTGCATTGTAATGATTCCATTTTCGCCGCCGCGCATAGATGATAAGATAATTGATGAGGTAGTAGACACCCTGCGTACAGGGTGGATTAGCACCGGCCCTAAAACCAAAAGGTTTGAGAAAGAGCTATCGGCATACTATGGTACCCCGGCTACGTTATGCTTAAACTCGGCTACGGCGGGGTTAGAGATTATGCTGCGTTGGTTTGGTGTTACCGAGGGCGACGAGGTAATACTCCCCGCTTACACCTATTCATCTACCGCCAATGTGGTAATACACTGTGGCGCAACCCCTGTTTTTGTTGATGTTGCTACTGATTTTAACATTGTGGTAGCCAATATAGAAAAGGCCATTACTGCCCGCACCAAGGTTATAATGCCGGTAGATTTTGCAGGCTATCCCTGCGACTATGATGCAATAAACGAACTGGTAAACCGCGACGAAATAAAAGCCCATTTTAACGCCACTACCGATGAGCAGCAAACCCTTGGCCGCATTATGGTCCTGGCCGATGCCGCCCACTCTATCGGCGCAACCTATAAGGGCAAAAAAACAGGCATGTTGGCCGATGTGTCGGTGTTCTCTTTCCACGCGGTTAAAAACCTGACAACTGCCGAAGGCGGCGCTATTGCGTTTAACCTGCCTGCTCCGTTTGATATCGAACAAATTTACCGCGACCTCTGCATTAAAACCCTGCACGGGCAAACCAAAGACGCCCTGGCCAAAATGCAACCGGGCAACTGGAAGTACGATATTATTGAAGCCGGCTATAAGTTTAACATGACGGATATTGCAGCTTCTATAGGCCTGGTAGAACTGGCCCGGTATGAAGACGATATGCTGCCCAAACGCAGGGCAATTTTCGACTATTATACCGAAAGGTTAAGTCAATGCACCTGGGCTGAATTACCTACCATAAAAACAGCCGACAGGGAAACATCGTACCACCTGTACACCTTGCGTATAAAGGGCATTACAGAAGTGCAGCGCGACGAAATTATGCAGCAGATATTTGCGAAGGGTGTATCGGTAAATGTGCATTTTATTCCCGTGCCTATGCTATCGTACTACAAAAAGCTGGGCTACAACGTGCACGATTATCCTGTGGCCTATGACAATTTCAGTCGCGAAATAACCCTGCCTGTTTTTTACGACCTTACCGCAGGGCAAATGAAAACCGTTGCCGATGTGGTTATTGAGGTGGTAGAAAATTATTTGCAACAAGTCTAACCCA
>JBIPNX010000301.1:0-3627 GCA_044378145.1 Flavobacteriales bacterium
AACATTGTGGGCTACCGCTTCCGTAACGAGGCACATACCATTAATGTAGACTTTAACAACTACCGTATTTTCCGCAATTACCGCCGTAACGAGTCGTACATACTATTAAACTACAAGCCCGAGATTATTGCCCGCCAGCTTAGTAACGAAGCCAAGGTGCTTAAGGTTGAGCCCGATACCTTGTTTGTTAGTGCTGCAGAACGCGCAGGTAAAAAAGTGGCCGTGGTACTTAAAACCGACTTTATATTCAAAAAGCAATACATGCTTGCAGGCGATATTGGTATTTCTCCGGATAGTATTACCATCAACGGTCCAAAATCGCAGATAGACAGGATTGATTACGTGGAGACTGAAGTACTGTCTAAAGATGAGATTGAAGCCCCGTTTGAAGACCGTGTAAAAATTGCCCGAAATGGCTTTGGCTCTGAAGTACAAATGAGCCCAAACTCAGTAGGGGTAAAGGTTGATGTGCAGGAGTTTACAGAGGGTACGCTGGAAGTGCCCATTGAGCAGGTTAACCTGCCGCCGGGCGTAAAAGTGGTTTTAATTCCTGATAAAGCAATTATAAAATACCGTGTGCCGCTGAGCTATTTTGCAGGCATAACTGCTGCCGATTTTAAGGTGCAGGCAGATTGCCGCAATGTACTAACCCAAACGGCAGACCATATTAAACTTACCATAGCGCAAAAGCCTAAAAATGTTTCGTCGGCGCATATACTCGACGACCGTGTGCGTTACCTCATTAAACGATGACCTTGAAAATTGGCATAACAGGTGGCATTGGCAGCGGTAAATCTACCGTATGCAAAGTGTTTAAAGCCCTTGGTATTCCTGTTTACCATGCCGATGATAGCGCGCGCACCATTACCGACCGTAACCCCGAAGTTATAGCCCAAATTAAACAAGCTTTTGGCGATGATATGTATGCCAACGGTTTGCTCAACAGGCCCAAAATGGCTGCCCTGGTGTTTAATAACCCCGAAGAGTTAGCTAAGCTGAATAGCATTGTACACCCTGCCGTAAGGGCCGAGTTGCCTGTATGGCTAGAGGCTAATAAAAATGCCCCGTACATGTTGTACGAAGCGGCCATACTTTTTGAAAGCGGAGCGTATAAACTGGTAGACAAAAGTATATTGGTTGCAGCTGATGAAGAGGCACGGATTCAACGTGTTATGCAGCGCGATAATGTGGGCAGGGAAGAAGTGCTTAACCGCGTAAAAAATCAGTGGGCTGATAATGAGAAATTGGAATTAGCCAATTACGTTATCTGGAACGAAGGCAACGCGCCTGTTATAGCACAGGTACTGGCGTTGGATAAACTAATCCGCAATGAACAAGTTTAGCAAAATACTGCCCTGGGCATTTGTTGCGTTTACTATAGTTTACATAGTAGGCTTGTTTGTTGATGTATTGGAGGTTGATGCTGCGCAGTATGCATCTATCAGCCGCGAAATGGCCGACGATGGCAGCTGGTTGCAGGTTATACACCGCCACGAAAATTACCTTGATAAACCGCCCTTACTATTCTGGCTATCGGCGTTGATGTTTAAGCTGTTTGGTGCTTCAAACATAGCGTATAAATTACCCTCGTTTATCTTCACCTTATTTGGGGTGTATGCAACATACGCCTTAGGCAAAAAACTGTACACCAAGCAAACGGGGCAAATAGCCGCACTTATGCTGTATGGCTGCCAGGCCTGGTACAGCTTTAATAACGACGTGCGGACTGATACGATGCTTGCCGCATCGGTAATAGTGAGTGTATGGGCCTTGTTTGAATACATCGACACGAAGAAGTGGCTGCATTTTATCATAGGCTTTGTGTTTGTTGCTTTGGGCATGTTAGCCAAAGGCCCCCTGGGATTGATGGTACCAGCACTGGCATTGGGTACATATTTGCTCTACAAGCGCGATTTTAAAACCATCTTCAATCCCCGTTGGTTAATTGGCTTAGGCATAATAGGAATTATACTGGCCCCTATGGTATATGGGCTTTATCAGCAGTATGGCAAAGAAGGTCCGCTCTTTTTCTTCTGGACCCAAAGCTTTGGCCGCATTACAGGAGAAAACGTTTGGAAAAACGATGCAGGGTATTTCTTTTTTGTACACACCTTTTTATGGGCGTTTTTACCATTCTCGGTACTGGCCTATTGTGCATGGGCCAACGGTGTGTGGAATGTGTTGAAGAGCAAATTCGCGCAACGATACAGTAAGCAAGTGCTTTTATTGGCGGGCTTTACACTGCCGTTTATAGCCTTGTCAATGTCGCACTATAAACTGCCGCATTACATATTTGTGGTTATACCATTTGCGGCATTATTGGCAGCTAATTATGTTACGGGACTTAGTATTAATACAGAGCGTGTATTCCGTTACCTGCACCTGTTTGTAGTGGTGCTGGCGTTAACTGTTATAGGCTTGTTTTGCGTATGGTTTTTCCCACTGCAAAACATTGTTTTATGGGTGATAATAGCAGCAGTTGCAGGCTTTGCATTGTACCTGTTTTTTAAAACCAATGGCTTGGTACGCTTGCTTTTTCCCGCCCTTATTGCGCTAGGTTTATTTAACTATGTAATGAACGTGTATTTATATCCAACCATGCTGCAATACCATAGCACCAGTGTTATGGCGCATTATGTAGTTGAGAAAAAGACACCCGTAGAAAAGATTAAGTACTACAATGTAGTAGGCCATGCGTTCGATTTTTATGCCCGCACTATTGTTGTGCCCACTACCCCCGATACCTTACAGGGCGATGTGTGGCTGGTAACCGACGAAGCAGGCTATGACGAAGTAAAAGCAAAAGGCCTGAATATCATAGAAGAAAAGCAGTTTGTGCACTACCATATTGTAATGCTGAGCATGAACTTTCTTAACCCTGAAACGCGCAGTAAGACACTAGAGAAAAGGTATTTATTGCATATTATTAAATAGCCCGTATCTTTACCAATTATGTGGAAGAAATTTCTTAATTACCTTGATTTGCGTACCCTGTTTGCCAAGCCAAAACCGGGCGAGCCAAAGCCCAACTTTACGTTGCGCGCTATGCACGGCATTAACCGCATTTCTATCTTCATGTTCTTAATCTGCCTGATAGTGCTTTTTATACGCTACGTAGTAAACAGGTAAATTATTCAGGCATTTTCGCCAGAATGTGGCTGTGTGGTTTTAGCAGAAGTATTTACTACATTCTTAGAGCTGAAATAGCGTTTCTGGAAGAATAGCATCATCAATACACCAACGGTAATGGCGCTGTCTGCAACGTTGAATATCGCGTTAAAAAAGGTAAAGCGTTCGCCGCCGATAAAAGGTATCCAATCGGGTACATGCTCAATAGTAAATAAAGGGAAGTACAGCATGTCTACCACACGTCCGTGGAAGAAGGTACCGTAGCCGCCTTCGGCAGGCATAAACTCCGCTACAATAGGTGTTCCCTCAGGGCTGGCGCTGAATATCAACCCGTAAAACAAACTGTCTATAATATTACCAATAGCGCCCGCAAATATCAACGACAGGCTTACAATAAGGCCGTTAGGTACTTTCTCTTTGCTTTGGGTAATCTTGTATAAGTACCATGCAATTCCGGTAACAAATACAATGCGGATAAGCGTAAGGGCCAGTTTGCTG
>JBIPNX010000302.1:0-3623 GCA_044378145.1 Flavobacteriales bacterium
AAACGGTTTTGTATAGTACGGCTTTGGTGTAATTAATTTTGTGCTGCTCCAGAATATCGGCAATCTCATCTTTGGCAATGTCAGAGCAAGGCAGAAGAAAGCGCTCGTCTTTGTTCTTCTTGATAACATCAATCATATCAATAAACTTTTGCTTGCCGTGGAATATTTTACGCTTACGGTACACTACATACTTTTGCATGTACAGGGCCGTAGATTCTGAAATACAGAAGTACTTCATGCTATCGGGCACAGTAACACGCATCTCGTTACACATACGGAAGAAATGGTCTACCGCATTACGGCTGGTAAGGATAATGGCGGTATGGTCAAGTATGTTAATACGGTCTCGACGAAAATCTTTAGCATCAACACCTTCCACGTGAATAAACTCCCTGAAATCAATTTTCAGGTTATGTTTTTTTGCAAGGTCAAAGTAGGGAGACTTATCACCCTCCGGTTTAGGCTGGGTGACTAGAATAGATTTTACCTTAGGCGGTTTCTCTGCACTCATTAATTGACTCTCAGTGGTTGGTTGACTACTCTTAGTATTTTACTATCAATTTTACTGCTACCAGTAACGGTAAAATTTCAAGGGTGCAAAGATACAAAAATAAATACAATAAATTGACAGGGCTTATAATTCCCTCTATTGATAGCGATTTAAGGAAACGCAAAACGAAAAAGACTATAAACAGTACAATTCCTGCATATACTGCCCATGTATCGGCTGGCCCGCCTGAATAATAGGCAATTGCAACCAATGGAATAAGCAGCAAACCCAGTATGTTATTCAGCAGGTAAACATTAAACGCATACTGCCTTGCTACAGGGTAAATATTAAAAACTGCCCCGACAAATTGTATAAATAAGATTTTGAAGGTATAAACCACCAATAAAATAAGGGCAAAAACACCAAAAGTGGTAAAGGCTCCATATTCCTGTAAAATGGTTGTTGGGGTTAGTCCTATTGCCTTAATGGTAAACAGGCTGGCGGTTAGGCAAAAAGCCACAAACAGGATTAACGAAAATGGCGATGAAAGCAGGTTTTCCTCTTCAAACAATTCGTTTTGCGCACGCCTGTTGTATATGGCACTCAAATAAGTAACCAGCTTTTTAGGGTTCAAACGGCGGGTAAGCAGCAGCAGCACAAAAATGCCTATAAGCGATACAAATACCCAGCCCTCGCCCGGTTGGCGCTCTTCTGATTTTAGTGATTTTGCATGCAACTCGTGCTTAACAAAAGGGCTTTTTACGTAGCGGTTCTCCTTAGTCTCGGGCACATAACCCTTAGGGTAAATAAGCACACGGCCCTCTTTATTGCTCGACAGAAAAGACAGGTTGCCCTCCGATGTGGTAAAGTCTACCGTATCGGGTTTTACTGATGATGTAAATGGGGTGGCGCTTTTCATTTAAAGGTTCAAAATTACGAAAGGCAACGGCATAAAAAAGGGCCAACATTGCTGTTAGCCCTTAATTTTATAAACGGTTTATGAGCTTATTGCACAACCATTTTAACAATCTTGCTTATTCCTTCGGCTTCAACCGATACAAAGTACAGGCCTGTACTTAGTTTGCCATCGGCATTAATATCAATAACCTGTTTGTTGGCGCTGCTGTTGTTGTAAACATTGCTGTATACCAGGCGGCCTTCGGTATTAAATACTTTAGTGCTAATGGCAGATTTTGCACCCGAAACAGCTACGCTAAACGAACCGTTTGATGGGTTTGGGAATACAATTACTTCAGGTTTATCAGCAACCATATCTTCAACACCCGTAGTATTTTCGTTTACTGTTAAGTTAGAAGCAAACACTAAGTCGCCACCGTCGTTACCATCATTATTAGACGCCATAAAAGCGCCGTAAAAAGTAACCGCACCGGTTCCTGCCGCTGGGGCAACCCAGTCAAAACTCCAGGTGCGTGAGCCATTTCCACCGGTACCCGCTGTTTTATGGGTAACATATTTAGTGCTTACAATTTTAGTGTCGGTAGTATTGGTAATAACCAACTGGCCCTGCAACTGGCCGCTTGCGTTTTGCGGGGTCATTTGGAAACCAAACTTAACCTTATTAGCCATGGTAATAGTACCTGTAATGGTATAGGTTTGACCCGGAACATAGCCTGTATTAGGAATGTTAGAGGTTATCATATCGGCCTGCGCCGTTGCTGTTACATTATGGCAAGAACTTTTACCGCATGTACCTGTTGCAATTCCACCATCATTTGGTGCACCCGATGCTTGAGCAGGGGCTCCTGATGGATTACTGTGTCCTTGTTGAGTATTAACTGAGAATACTATAAAACCCGCAATTACTGCGGTAATGCCGATAAATACTTTTTTCATTTTAATTCCTTAATTTTGCGACTTTAATGTTTGAACAATAATACGACAAAAAATTAGATTGTTAATGGCACTTTGTGAACTATTTACAGCATTTTTTGTCTCATACGCAAAATAATATTAAATAACTATGGCACGTACAGACCTGTATCAGGCACCCGACTATTACGCAATTGACGACTTACTTACCGACGAACAAAAACTGATACGCGATACCGTACGCTCTTATGTAAAAAAAGAGCTGTCGCCTATTATTGAAGAGTATGCGCAGCGTGCAGAATTCCCCAAGCATATCTTAAAAGGCCTGGGCGAGATAGGTGCTTTTGGCCCCTACATTCCTGCAGAATATGGCGGCGCGGGTTTAGACCAGATTAGTTATGGTATAATTATGCAGGAACTGGAGCGTTGCGATTCGGGTATACGTTCTACCGCATCGGTACAAAGCTCGTTGGTTATGTACCCTATCTATTCTTTTGGTACCGAAGAGCAAAAGCGCAAATACTTACCCAAGCTTGCAACCGGCGAAATGATGGGCTGTTTTGGCCTTACCGAGCCCGACCACGGTTCTGATCCAAGCAGCATGATTACCAACTTTAAAGATGCCGGCGACCATGTTATTTTAAATGGCGCTAAAATGTGGATATCTAATGCCCCGTTTGCTGACATTGCTGTTGTTTGGGCAAAAGATGAAGCAGGCGACATTCGCGGCCTGGTTGTAGAACGCGGCATGGAAGGTTTTACTACGCCCGAAACGCATGGCAAATGGTCGTTGCGTGCATCGGCTACCGGTGAGTTGGTGTTTGACAATGTTAAAGTTCCTAAAGAAAATATATTCCCAACCATTAAAGGCTTAAAGGGCCCGCTTAGCTGCTTAAACAGTGCCCGCTACGGCATTGCCTGGGGAGCACTTGGCGCCGCTATGGATTGCTACGATACCGCCTTGCGTTATGCTAAAGAGCGTATCCAGTTTGGTAAGCCTATTGCGGGTTTCCAATTGCAGCAAAAGAAATTAGCCGAGTTTATTACTGAAATTACCAAAGGCCAGTTATTGGTTTGGCGTTTAGGTGTATTGCGTAACGAGGGTAAAGCTACCCCTGCTCAAATATCTATGGCAAAGCGTAACAACGTGTACGAATCTATTAAGATATGCCGCGAAAGCCGCCAGATTTTGGGTGGCATGGGCATTACCGACGAGTACTCTGTTATGCGCCATATGGCTAATTTGGAAAGCGTAATTACTTACGAAGGCACACACGACATCCACCTGCTTATTACCGGTATG
>JBIPNX010000019.1:0-13273 GCA_044378145.1 Flavobacteriales bacterium
CAGCCTTGGGGTTAGGCATTGTTCAAACAACAGCTGAAAGTTAACCAGCGCGTTTAAATGGCTGCCTATGGTTACATTTTTATGGTTATCTGCTTTGCCAAACACTTTACTTAAATACCCCACGCCACTGCCTAAACTAAAACGCAGATGTGTGCCGCGGTTGCCAACCAGGTTAAAACGGTTAAAAGCATAAATGCCGGTGGCGTTGCCCAGTACATCGTTATAACCCAGCCGGTAATGCATTAAGCTAATGCCCACTACCGAGTTTTTATAAAACAGATGCCATTGCCTTTGCCCTGATACAGGTTTAGATACAGTTAACTCTACTGCCTGCGTATGGGCACGTTGCAGATACATAACAGTAGGGCTGTGTGCCCATAAAAAGCCACCAAACCATTTGGCTTCCAGTTGCAGGTTGTCAAACGCTTTGTTGCGGGTACTATCAAGCATTTGGGCCTTAGCGCCAAAGCCAATTAGTACACATACTATGCAGAGCAGCTTTTTCAAAACAGGCAAATATAGCTATTGCCTGTAAACAAAAACCCCCGCCCTGATAACAGGACGGGGGTTTTATAAGGAATAATCTAACCTAATTAGTCGCGAACAACTTTAACATTGGTAGCGCGGCCATCTTCTGCAACTACGCGGAAGATATACATACCGGCTGCAAAGCGGCTAAAGTCAATCGGGTTGTTGTATTGGCCAACGAAGTTGGTTAGGTTTTCAGTGTACAACACTTTACCTGTTACGTCAACTACGTTTAACATGTAGTTTTGAGCTTTGCCTGATGTGAAGAACACATTAACCAAACCGTTGGTTGGGTTAGGGAACAAGCTTAACTGGTCAACTACTGTTTCGTCAATACCAACACATTTAATTACAACTACGTTGATGGTAGTATCAGAAGTACCACAATCGTTAGTAACGGTTAATGTTACCTGAACTGAACCATCTAAGTTGTAAACGTGAGAAGTGTTCTCAGCGCTAGACTCAATACCGTCGCCAAATTCCCAGAAGAATGAAGCGCCATCGCTATAAGCCGACTCGTTGAAGAAAGTTAATGCCTGGCATTGTGCAGAGTAGCTGAAAGAAGCAACCGGTAAACCGTTTACATCAAAGTTTTCAGTTACTGTAGCAGCACAGCCACCACCGTTATCTACAGAGTAGGTAGCAGAGTAAGAGCCTGGAGCAGATGGAGTAAACACACCTGTGTTGCTTACATCGCCAGTCCAAACACCGTTAGCAGGAGAACCTGTTAAAGCTACAGGAGCGTCGTCTTCGCAAATTGTAGCCGGAACTGTAATAGTGGCAACAACAGCTGGTTGAACGTTAACCTGAGAAGTAGCAGTGCCTTGGCAACCGTTAGCAACTACTGTTATAGATACATCACATGTACCTGCAACTGATGGGCAGAACAGACCATCTGAAGTTAAGCTGCTTGCGCAGTTGCTGCTCCAGAAACCTGTTTGGTCAGCTGATAGTTGGAAACACTGATCAGTTACACAGTATGGACCCGATGGGGTAATTTGTGCAACCGGGTTCGGGTTGATAGTGATAATGTGCATACCTGAGAACAAGCTGGTACCGCAACCGTTGGTAGCAGACACAATAAATTCTGCCTGGCCAAAGAAGTTAGCAGTCCAGTCAACAGTTACAGAACCGTTGCCGTTATCAGTTACGTTATCAAATGCACCGGCTGGAGTTACAGACCAAGTGTAAGAATCAGCACCATTTACTGGTATTACAAATACCGTAGTATTAGCACCATCTTGACATTGGCTAGAAATACCTAGCGGAGTAGATGGGGTTGCCGGGATATCGCCAACTACTATAGATAGAGTAGATGGGGCAGAGCAACCACCGGTAGGAGTGTAAAGTATTACGTAAGTACCTGCACCGTTAGCTGGTGTAAATAAACCTGAGGCATCAACATCGTCGCCGCTGAAAGTACCACCTGCAGGCGTAGCTGTAAGTTGGTAAGAACCGCTTGCGCAAACTGTACCCGCTAATGGGTCAATTACAGAAGGTGTAGTAGCGTTAACTGTAACAGTGTAAGCAGCCGATGAAGAACCGGTGCCGCAAGAGTTAGAACCTGTAACGGTAATGTCGGCAGTACCAACAAAGTTAGGATCCCAGGTTACAGTTGCAGTAGAACCAGTACCGGCAATAGTAGCACCACCGGCAGGTGTTGTTACAATTGTCCAGGTGTAAGAAGTAGATGCAGGATCGCCGGCTGTAGTGTAGTCGGTATCAGGAGCACCTTGGCATAGGTTATCAGGACCGGCAGGAGTACCCGCTTGACCCGGAAGTGGAGTTACAACAATATCAAGAGATGTTGAGAACACACCTGTACCGCACTCATTAACACCGGCAACAACAAGTGATGCAGTGCCAGAGAATGTATCGTCAAAGTTAACAACCACACAAGTGTCAGTACCTGTTACAGTACCTGCGTTGCTTGGAGTTAAAATCCAGTTGTAAGTATCAGCACCAGTTAAACCGGTAATGCAGTATGTCTCATCAATTGGGTTAAAGCATAGTGCAGTGTTGCCTGATGGAGTAACCGCAGCTGCAGGAATATCCTGAACAGTAATCTGCATAGTGTCGCCATTAGTACAGCCGTTAGATACTATAGAGTAGTAAATATCCCAAGTACCAACACCGGCAGCTGAAGGATCAAAAACACCATTCAATGCGTCGGTAATACCGGCACCGTTGCTGCTGTAAGTACCACCTGGGTTAGCAGCTATAATAGAGAATGGAAGGTCTGATAAACAAGCGTTAGTTGGACCGCCTATAGAAGCATCAGGAACTGATACGTTAAGGGTAGCTTGGTAGTCGCCATCATCACCTGTACAATCAAATGTGTTAACAAAATCAGGAGCAACAAAGAAACGGTAAACACCAGGTCCTAAAACCGCAGATGCTGTTACCACGTCGCAGGCGTTGCCTGTAGCTTGAGAAATTAATTGGATGTTGTTACAATCGTCGTTTAAGATGAAGATAACCGGAGCAAAGTCAGCTTGTACTGTCCAGCTAACAGATGTGGTAGAAGTAATAGTATACTCAAACCAGTCGGTGTCACGAGTGAAACCGTCGAAGTAGCTAGTACCGATGATTGTTTCGTTACAAGAAAGTGTTTGGTAGATAGGAGGGAATGAGTTACAGCCACCGTTTACATCGGTAAAGCAAGGCTCATTTTCAAGAGTACCTACACCCGGAACAAAGTTACAGTCGAAAGCACATAAATCAAATGTACCTGTGCCGCCGCCAAATTGCCAGTATTGAATCCAAAGAGTATCACCAGGGTTTAAACCTTGTAAGCTAAGGGTTGGTAAGAAACCAGGACCGCTATCATCATCACAACCAACTTGCGCAAGGTTGTTACAATCAGAACCTACGTAAGCAGCCATACCACCGTCGGTAATAGTACCCGCACCACCGGCAAGGGTTACATCGCCAGAGGCAGGAACAATAACGTAGAACCAAACATCGCCACCGGCGTAGTTAGCACAACCAGGGTTGGTTCCGCCGCTGCCACCGCAGTAAATAGATGATAAGTTATCAAATGTTTGTGGAGTACAGCTTTGGCCTACAGGAATTTCAATTGCAGAACAAGCGCTGATGTTACCGGTAACAGTTACAGGAACAACATCTAACACCGCGTTGTAGTTGTTACCAGAACCGCAAGGGAAACCAGAGAATACTGATGGAGCAACAAATGCAATGTAAGTACCGGCACATAAAGTAGCAGTAGATACGGTAGTAGCACAAGTAACATCAGTTGTTTGGAAATCAACAATGGCTAATAAACCGCAACCTTGAGATGCATCAAGTATAGCAGAAGCACCAGGGAAATCGCTATTTACAGTAAAAGTAACAGTAGATGTTTGAGCAATGGTAAATTCATACCAGTCAGTATCACGGCTACCATCAGCCCAACCGGTACCGCAAACAGGTACACCTGGAGTAATAGGCTCAAATGTTGGTGTAACCATGTTACAGCCACCGTTATTATCATCGCCACAGTTTTCAGCTTCAGCAACACCACCTATAGGGCAGTCAAAACAAGCTGTAGAGAATTGCTCGGTAATAGGGTAGCCGCTGGTGTCAGAACCAGAGCAACGAGATTGAACCTGGAATTCGTAAGCTGTTTGGGCAGTTAAGCCATTAATAATAGTAGAAGATGTTGGATCTAAGAAGTTACCTACAAAAATCCAGTTAGGGTCGCCAACGGCGCGGTACTGAACATCATAAGAAAGAGCACCGGCAACAAGGTTCCAGTTAAGTTGGGCCTGTGTAGTAGAAATGTTAGAAGCTGATAATGTAGTTGGAGGTAAACAAGCAGGGGCACCTTGTATTACAATGGTGTAATCTTCCCACTCTGCAAAAAGTTTAGGACCACAAGGAGTAAAAGCCTCGCTGTTATCGCCAGACATAACACGCATTGTTGTTGTGCCTAATGTAGATGTTAAAGGAATAACAACTGCAGCGCTGCCTGTAAGCGTAGTTTGCGGTACGTTTACATCAAGTACAAATTCACCGGCATCATCAAAGTCGCCATCAACGTTAAAGTCAATCCAACCAACAACCCTATCGCCGGTAAAGGCGGTAGAACCTCCTTTAGTAACAGAAAGAGTGTAGCCTACACCTTGCGATACTGTAGTAGAAATTGAAGTGAAATCTTCGTAACCTCCCACAGTACAAGCAGAGTTGTTGTTTATGGTATTAAAGGTTGTGTTTGCTGTCCAAATGTCAAAAGCAGGATCACATGTTCCTAAAGTTTGTGCTGGGTCGCAATACGTAACTTGAATAATTGGGTTTTCTACAAAGTTCAATTGAACAAAGTAAACAGTACCCAAGTCACCACCTAAGTCATCGCAAACCAATAGGTTCCATGTACCGTTAGGGTCTTGGCCGTTGTTAAAGTCGCCAAGGTTACCTTCTGGTAAATAATCGCCAATCATTGGGGCTACACCACCTGTAATAGGGTTGGTAGCGCTCATAATAAAGCGGGTAGTTAAGTTACAGTTATTGGGGTTACCGTAATCATCGCCGCCGCCACCGTTATCTGTAGTAAGTTCTACAATGGTACCGCTTGGAGATTGAAGGAACACGTCAAGGTCAGAATCCCATGTGTGGTCTATAATAATCTCTGCCGACTGGAATGTGTGTGTACCCGGAGTTGGGGTAGACGACAAAGTAGTAGATATACCAGAAACAACAATAGGGGTTAAAGTATTGTTGGGGCAAGTAGCATCAGGAATAGCAGCACCTGCACCACAAGCTGTTAAGAAAGAATCTACAATTGCAGGAGCCGGAGGCACAACAACTGATTCAACAAAGTTAAGTTTAAAGAAGTTGATGGTACCTTGGTCGCCACCTAAGTCATCACAAACAACAAGTTGCCAGTTGCCATCAGCATTTTCTGCACCTGTGTTAACTATGTTTAAGTCGCCTTCAGGAATATAATCGCCTAAGAAAGGAGCTGTGCCAACAGTGATAGCTGTAGCAGCAGACATTATAAAGCGGGTATTGGTAGCACAGCTAGAAGCTACGTCGCCGTAGTTTTCGCCACTACCACCGTTATCATCGCTTAAAAGGATGATAGTACCATTAGGAGAAACAAGAGTCATGTCAACGTCAGAATCCCAAGTGTGGGTTAGGTTAACCTCTACAGACTCAAGAGCAAAGCCTGAGTTTAAAACACCAATACCGCTAACCGGTACAGTTGCTATTGCGTTACATGTATTGTCAGTAATAGCAATACCTACGTTACAGGCAGTTTGGAAAGTAAGAGAAACTACAGTAAGTGTGTAGTCTTCCATCTCGCCAAAGCTAAGGGCAGCACAAGGGTCAGCAGTAAGATCTGCCGTGTTATCCCTCATACCAACTCTCATTCTGTAGTTGCCCGGGGCAACAGCAGCAACAGTAAAAGAGGCTGTTGCTGTGCCAGAACCTGCTGCAATATCAGTAGACACAAGTTCGCCACCATCAGCAAAGTCGCCGTCGTTATTGTAGTCTACCCATACATCAGCTACATCTGAGCTAATAGGATAAGTAATATCCATAGTCCAGGTGTATGAGTTACCTGCAATAACGGTAGCAGATTGTGTTCCGCTGTAATCGCTATAGCCGGTAGCTGCACATGCACCGCTGTAGTTTAGGTTAGAAACCTCAAACCTGTTAATGAATTCAAAAATATCATCCTGGCACGTCCATGCTGATGATGGCGTACAGTACTGAGCGCTTGCCGTGTTGGTGGCAAACAGGCCCAGTAGCATGGCTGTGATTAATAAAAGTCTTTTCATATCTATTGTGTTAGTCCGGAATTACTTGGTTAATTGCTGAGAAAGTGTATTGCGTCTTGCTTGCAATTTTGCCCTGGCGGCAGTAGTAAGCCTTGGGTCGTTAGATGCAAGTTTAGCATCAATCTTAGCAATTTGCTGTTTTACATCAGCCTGGCTACCCGGAGTTGGGTTAGATTTGCGAGGCGAAGTTGTTGCGTTAGCAGCAGCAATAGCACGTTTTTGCTTTAGGTCTGTGTTGTCAGAGTTAGCAACGGGCTTTGCCGAAGTGTTAAACGTAGTAACCGGTTTTACCTCCGATGTACTTTGCGTGGCTGGTTTTGATGTTACCCCCGGCTTGGTTGTGCCAAGTAGGTCTGCATTATTGCTTGACTGCGCAAAAGCCGCGCCGGCAAACAATATCAGCGACATCAAAAACAGCTTTTTTAATGAATTGTAAGCTGTGTTGTTCATAATAAAACGCTTTAATTGGTTAGTTCCTAAACTAAAAATTAGATGTATTTCAATCAGCAAATATATTATTATTATATATCCAAGAAGAAAAACTTTATCTATTTTGTTTCAGATATTTTTGTTGAAATCATACGCATTGCTACAACTACAACAAAATCAGCTGTTTAAAATATTTTTAAACATTACCTCTTTACATTTAAACCATATTGATACTTTTACGTCTCAACTTACCTAACTCAATTTGTACTAGTTATAATAAATGAAAACCCTATATCTTGTTCGGCATGCAAAATCAAGTTGGGACAATCCTGAACTGACAGATTTTGAACGCCCACTAAATGACAGAGGAAGAAAGGCCGCACCAAAAATGGCCCAATACCTTATAAGTAAAGGCATTAAACCAGACCACTTTGTATCGAGTACTGCAACAAGAGCCATTACTACCGCCCGTTTGTTTGCCGAAAAATTTAACTTTCCTGAAAAAAATATTGAAGGTGTAGCCAAAATTTATAACTCTGATAAACTTGAGCTGATGGAGGTAATTTCAGCACTGAATGATAAGTACGACAGCATTATGCTTTTTGGGCACGATACCTCTATAACAATTGTTACTGAAGAACTTAGCAACCAGCGTTTCTTGCATTTCCCTACAGGGGCTGCTGCCGGCGTTAAGCTTAACATAAACAGTTGGGCCGATGTGCACGATGGCTGCGGCGAATTGCAGTTCTTCTACTTTCCTAAAGGAATAGCCGAAGAACAAAAAGCCGCTAAAAAAGCCCTGAAAGCCAAACAGCAATAAATCAATATTTTAAACATATAGCCATTCCCCAATGTTAAATTTTTAGCCGGCCGTTAAATTTAACATAAGCCTAGCTTAACATTAACTTAACTTTGCAGGCAATAATAGTTTATGACTCTACACAAGCAAAAACGATATTTTAACCGAGACCTTAGCTGGTTATCTTTTAATTACCGCGTTTTGCAAGAGGCTAAAGACCCTAACGTGCCGTTATACGAGCGCATTAAGTTTTTTGCCATATACTCATCTAACCTTGATGAATTTTACCGCATACGTGTTGCCGCCTGGAAAAACCTGGCTCTGCTGGCTAAAAAAACTAAAAAAGAGCTGGCCGAAGAACCATCGGTAGTGCTTAAAGACATTAAAAAAACTGTATTAAAGCACCATGCAGAGCTCAGCGACATTTTTAAAAAGCAAATTTTACCCGGCCTGCAACAAAACAACGTTTACCTTATTAATGAGGTTGAACTTACAAAGCAACAAGAGGCCTTTTGCCGCGAATACTTTCTTAGTAAGATTATACCCATAGTAAAGCCGGTTTTTATTAACCGCAAAAAAAGCCACGAGTTTGTAGAGGATAACGCCCCATACCTGGCTATACGCATTTGCGACCTTGATAAAAAAAGCAACAAAGGCACCAAGCCCCGTGTATGGGAGCATGCCATTGTGCAAATACCAACAGGCAGCCTGCCTCCTTATGTAGAGCTACCGGGCAAAGGCAAAAAGAAGTACTACATATATGTAGGCGATATTTTAAAGCTATACATAAAGTATTTTTTTGAGGAATATGAGCTGATAGAAACCTATGCCGTTAAACTATCGCGCGATGGGGAATTGTACCTGGAAGACGAATTCTCGGGCAGTTTATTAAAAAAAATTAAGCGCAGCCTAAGCAACCGTGAACATGGGGCCCCTACCCGATTAATGTATGACCGGGCAATGCCTAAAGAGTTTTTAAAACACCTAAGGCATGTATTTTCCCTTACTGCCGATGATTTAATACCCGCCGGGCGTTACCATAACTATAAGGATATGTTCCGTTTCCCCGTAAACGAGAACAAAGCCTTGTACGATGAACCACTGCCTCCCCTGCCCCACCGCGAGCTGGATAGCTACAAAAGCTACTTTGATGCCCTTAAAGAGCGCGACTATTTTGTACACTACCCTTACCAAAGTGTAAACTACCTTACCAACTTTATAAACGAAGCTGCCGGCGACCCGGCCGTTAAGAGCATAAAAATTACCCTGTACCGCGTTGCCAATAACTCTAAGATTATTTCGGCACTGATACAGGCAGCACAAAACAAAAAGCAGGTTACCGCTTTTATGGAGCTTAAAGCCCGCTTTGACGAGGAGAACAACCTGGTATATGCCCGCGAACTGGAAAATGCAGGCGTTAAGGTATTATACAGCTTCCCTTTACTAAAGGTACACTCTAAGCTATTACTGGTTGAGCGTAAAGAGGGCGAAAAAATTCGCCGTTATGGCTATTTCAGCACGGGTAACTTTAACGAGCAAACATCTAAAATATACAGCGATACCGGCATGTTTACAGCCAATAAGCTGCTAACGGGCGAATTGGGATTTGTATTTGAATTTTTGGCCGATACCCGCATTATGCGCGACTATAAGCACCTGCTGGTAGCGCCCGACCATATGCGTAAAGACTTTTACGTATTTATTGATAATGAAATTAAAAATGCCCTTAAAGGCAAAAAGGCTTGCATAACCCTTAAAATGAACAGCATTCAAGACCCTGAAATTATTGAGAAGCTTTATGAAGCAGCTCAGGATGGGGTTGAGGTAAAACTGATTATACGCGGTATTTGCTGCCTGCTGCCGGGGGTTAAAGGATTAAGCCAGGATATTAAAGCCATTAGTATTGTTGACAGGTATTTGGAACACTCCAGGGTGTTTATTTTCCATAACGATGGTGACCAGAGAATTTACCTGTCCAGCGGCGACTGGATGGAACGTAACCTTAGCCGCAGAATTGAGGTAGCTTTCCCTGTTTACGATGAAAAGCTTAAGGCCGAGATTATAGACTTTGTTAACCTGCAGTGGAAAGATAATGTTAAGGCGCGTGTTATAAACCGCCTGCAAAACAATACCTACCGCAAAAGCGAATCGAAAACCAAGGTACGCTCGCAAGTGGCGTTTTACGAGTACCTGAAGAGCAAGCACAAGCCATCCCTTAAATCGGTTAAGGCTGATGATGAAGCCAAGAAAGTAGGGGCTTAGCGTCATTGCGAGGTACAAAGTGACGCAGCAATCTAATTTAGCATTTCGCAATGACGCGATGCGTTAATTTAACTTCACCAGCAACGTATCAGCTTCAATAAACTGTTTGTCGGCAACGTAAATTTCTTCTACGGTGCCGTCTTCAAACGCTTCAATGGTGTTTTCCATTTTCATAGATACCATTATCAGCAGCTTATCGCCTTTAAGTACTTTTTGCCCCGGCTCTACCAGTACTTTTAATACCTCTCCAGGCATAGGGGCTTTGTAACCACCTGCTACTTCTTCGTCTTCGCCATCGGCAAAGCGGGCAATGCGTTTCAGGCGAACATCGCCCAGTTGCTTGTTATGGATGAACAAATCGGTTTCGGTGCCATACAGCACAAATTTTAAGCGGCGGTTGCCTATCAGGCAAACAATCTCATCGCCACCCATTTCCAGTATAGATGCTTCGTATAACCTCTCTCCTATTTGTATATTAAAATTGCCGTGCCTGTATGTGTATTCTACCTTGTAGTTCTCTCCTGCAGTGGCAAACTCAGTAAATTGCGCCATATACGGGTTACTCCTCCAGCCCGATGGTACTTCCGCAAGTATTTCGCGTTGCTGTTCGCGTGCGGCCCAGTCGGCAAGGGTGCCGGCTATCAGGCTAAGGTCAATAGCTTCGGCACTAACCTCGTTGTTATACGTGAATTTCTTATCTAAAAAGTGGGTATCAAAATTCCCCGCTTTAAAATCGTCGTTGGCTAATATTTTCTTTAGGAAATCAACGTTGGTGGTAAGGCCCAACAATGCTGTATCTCCAAGGGCATTTTGCATGCGCTGGATAGATTGCGCACGGTTCTCGCCCCAGGTAATTACCTTGGCAATCATAGGGTCGTAGTAAATATCAATTACCGATCCTGATTCAATACCACCATCAACCCTCACACCTTCTTCAAACGGAGGTTGCCACACTCCTATTTTACCCGATACAGGAAGGAAATTATTGGCAGGGTCTTCAGCATAAATGCGGCATTCTAATGCATGGCCTACCTGTTTTACATCTTCCTGCTTAACAGACAATGGTGCGCCAAAAGCTACTTCTATTTGCAGCTTTACAAGGTCTAATCCGGTTACCATTTCGGTAACGGGATGCTCTACCTGCAGGCGGGTGTTTACCTCTAAAAAGTAGAAGCTATTATCGGGCGCTACAATAAATTCTACAGTGCCCGCATTGTTGTATTTAACCGCAGCAGCGGCGTTAACCGCAGCCTTGGCCATCTCGGCACGTAGCTCGGGAGTAAGTACCGGCGACGGGCTTTCTTCAAATATCTTCTGGTAGCGGCGTTGGATAGAACACTCGCGCTCAAAAAGGTGAATGTAATTACCATGGTTATCGCCAAAAATCTGAAACTCTACGTGGCGTGCCGAGTCGAAATATTTTTCAATCAGCATAGTAGCATCGCCAAAAGCAGAGGCCGACTCGCGCTTTGCCGAAGCAATAGCATCAACCAACTGGCTTTCTTCGCGGACAATACGCATGCCCTTGCCACCGCCACCGGCAGACGCTTTTAACAACACCGGGAAACCTATTGCCAGCGCTTCTTTTGCCAAACGCTCGTCGCTTTGGTCTTCGCCTTTATAGCCCGGTATAACAGGCACACCATTGCCCGATACAATTTCTTTAGCGCGTATTTTAGAGCCTAATGCTTCAATAGCATCCGCATGGGGACCAATAAATACAATGCCATTATCGGCACAAAGCCTTGCAAAATCTTCGTTCTCACTCAAAAAGCCGTAACCGGGGTGTATAGCTTCAGCACCTGTTAGCTTAGCCGCTTCAATAATCTTACCCATGTTCAGGTAGCTCTCGCCGGGGTTATAACCGCCAATGCAAATAGCCTCGTCGGCCAGCGATGCAAACAAAGCGTTGCGGTCGGCATCAGAAAAAACAGCCACAGAGCCTATGCCCAGCTTTTTGCAGGTATTGATAACACGTATGGCAATTTCGCCACGGTTGGCAATAAGAATTTTTGAAGGATAGCGCATAGCGCAAATATATACAATGGCTATTTGCTAATTAACAACTATAAACTAAAAATGATAAAATAGTTAACTAATAGCCTTTTATTTAAAATATCGGTGAAGTTAATCCCAATAACTAATGCCAAAATAGTGGCGTATTTTCATATCAACCGGCACATCGGGCGCGGGGCGGACATAGATAACGTAACGAACCAATGGCATTATGCCCACAAAGCCTCCTCCATCCCAAGGGTCTACCCTATCCGCAGAAATTACTAAGGGGTCCAGTTGATACACTTTCTTTTTCAGATAGATATTTTGCTGAATGCCCGGCACAAGTTTTACCTGCAAAGGTTGGCAGCCAATATTATTAAAACTAAATAGCGAATCGGCAACCCGGTCTTTTTCTATTATCAGTTCAAAGTTACCCAGGCTATCGGTTACAGTGCCATACATGCCATTAGCAGCCAGTGCAACATTAATACCATTGGCAGGCACATTACCCTCTTCAAACAAAACCTTGCCGGTAAACACTAATTTCTTAGTTGATTTTTTAGCTACCGATTCTGTTTTTTGTTTTGCAGGAGCGGTTTGTGCATTGCTACTAAAAGCTGCTACCAAAATAGAGAGTGCGGCACCAATCATCCCCCTGCGTAACCAGCTTGTTTGCAGAATAAACGCATCGTACCCGTATTCAAATTCTGTTTGTTGTTTTGATAGCTTGACACAAATGCTTGACGCCCCTTTTTTAGCATTAACTATATCGGCAATTTCGGTATAACTCTTATTGCTAAAATCAAGCACCTCCTTTTTACAACTCTGGCAAAACGCACCCTTTTCAGTCGGTGTCATTTCGTTCCACTTTTCGTGGCAGGGGGTGGGTATGTTTAACTTATAGGTGGGCATTTTTTACTTCAACTCAAAATGACAAAAACTGTTTCTGTTTATCAACTACAAATTGCGGGGTTTATCGGCTTTCGTACCCCCTCCTGCTTCTCCCGATAGTTATCGGGAGCCGCTTTCCTCCCCCTACAAGTAGGGGGAGGTGGCTTGCGCTAGCAAGTCGGTGGGGGTACAGTTAATCCCAATAGCTGATTGCAAAATAGTGACGTACCATCATATCAACAGGAAGTTCGTTTTTCTTATCATAAATAACAATGCCGTAACATGATTTTGCAAGGGAATCTCTACACTGTAAAGGCTGTATCTAACTTGCCTCCAACGGTCTTCAGGATAACTCTCCTTTATAACCTCGTCGCCCGTCAATGCCTTAGCTGTATCAACCGGTGTTTGTGCTTTTGCACCACAAAGCATTATTGCAAAAAGTATGGTAAGTGTGTGTTTCATGCATAAGTGATGTACTATGTAGAATTATTCCACATAAAGCGGAAACCAATTATCTCATAAATGCCTCAAAACCAACATAAAAACTATGAAATATTATTTTTAACCTAGCTATATATTAACC
>JBIPNX010000303.1:0-3611 GCA_044378145.1 Flavobacteriales bacterium
CTGTTGGTTGTGTAGCGTTAGACGTGCACGGCAACATTGCCGCAGGCACATCAACCGGGGGTATGACAAACAAAAAATACGGGCGTGTGGGCGATAGTCCGGTGATAGGTTCGGGCACGTATGCCAACAATAAAACCTGCGCAATATCGTGCACCGGGCATGGTGAGTTTTTTATCCGTGCCGTTGTGGCTTACGATGTTTCGTGTTTGATGGAATACAAAGGCTTATCGCTAAAAGAAGCCTGCGACATTGTAGTAAAAGACAAGCTGGTAAAACTGGGCGGCGAAGGTGGACTTATTGCGATAGACGCACAAGGCAATATTGAACTGCCTTTCAACTCGGAAGGGATGTACAGAGCGAGCAAAAAACAAGGAGAGGGAATCTATATCGGGATATACGAGGCTTAATTAACCTTTACCGTAGGCGGGGCATCATCAACAATAACCTTGCGAGGGGCAATAGTCAGTTTTTTGCTGCGCAGGTCGTACACATCGCCAATGGCCATTACGTGTACAATCAGGTTTTCAATAGAAACAGGTTCTCCCATTTCCACATCGGTAAGGTTGGTATGGCGCATGTGCGTGCCATCAACCAAAATAATTAATCCCGAACCTATAGCTTCCATTGTCTGCCCGTGAGAAATAACCAAACCGGTATCTTCGCCTAGTCCAATACCTAAATTAATAGGGTTGCTGGCACAGGCATATAACAAGCGGCCAATACGTCCGCGTTGTACAAAGTGGGTATCAATAATTACGTTATTTATTAAGCCAAGCCCTCCTGTAATTTTTACCTCGCCTTTAAGTAATGCCTCGTGGCTGCTACCTTGATAAATCATATTGTTAGAGCTGGCTGCAGCACCTGCTGACGTTCCCGCTATAACAATATTGCTGTTCATGTATTTATCCAGCAACAGATGGTGAAAAGCAGTACCGCCAAAGATAGAGGTAAGCCTAAGTTGGTCTCCACCGGTAAAAATAACCACATCGGCATTTTTAAGTCGGGTAGTGAACTCTTCCGAATTAGACTCGTCGCGGGTTTTTATATTCAGCACACCAATGTTGGTTGCCTCTAATTGTTGATAAGCTTTAACGTACTCCTCGCCTACTTTCTCCGGTATATTTGATGCAGTGGTAACAATTTCTATACGTGATTCCTTATTGTTTTTAGACTCGGTAAGGATGCGTTTGAGTATGCCACGCTCAAAAAAATTCATATTAACCGCCTGATCGAACGTAGTCTCTGTAAAGCTGCCCGTATCAATAGCCCCTCCTATAATAATCAGCTTACCTTGTGGAATACTCATAACTGGATTAAATTATTTTACTGCAAAGTTACCGCAAATGCTATTATAATTTATATTTGGCTTAACACATTGTTACCATATTTTAAACACATTGCTGTTTATAGGTAACACAATCCACAACACTACAAACATGAAAATTATTGATATAAAAGCCCTTAGGGGCCCGAATTACTGGTCTAACTTCCGTAAAAAGCTGATAGTGATGAAGCTAGACCTGGAGGAGTTGGAGCAACGCCCAACTAACACCATTGACGGATTTTCTGAGCGATTAGAAGCCATGTTCCCCAGCATGCACTCTCACCGCTGCTCTAAAAACCATGCAGGCGGCTTTTTTGAGCGTGTAAAAGAGGGCACCTGGATGGGCCACGTTATTGAGCATATTGCGCTGGAGATACAAACCCTTGCCGGCATGGAATGTGGTTACGGCCGCACCCGTGGTACAGGTACCGATGGGGTGTACAACGTAGTATTCTCGTACATGGAAGAAAAAGTGGGTCTTTATGCCGCCAAAGCATCGGTAAATATTGCCCAGGCACTTATTGATGGTGTTGACTACGACCTGGAAACAGACATTAAAACCATGCGCGAAATTCGTGAGAATACCCGTTTTGGTCCAAGTACAGGTTCTATTGTTGATGAAGCCATTGCACGTGATATTCCTTATATTCGTTTAAATGGGGAGTCGCTTGTGCAGTTGGGTTACGGGGTAAACCAGGTACGTTTCCGCGCTACTATGACCGACCGTACCAGCTCTATTGCAGTAGACCTTGCTAGTAATAAAGACGAAACTAAACGCATGCTGCAAGAGGCTGCCATTCCGGTTGCCAAAGGCATGTGTATATCTCGCGAAGAAGAAGTTGCTGAAGTAATTAGCAAAGTGGGTTTCCCGTTGGTGTTTAAACCGCTGGATGGTAACCACGGTAAAGGCGCTTCTATCAATGTAAAAAATGAAGCTGCTGCTTACGAAGCATATCACCACGCTAAGAAATATTCGCGCAAAATTATTGTAGAGAAATTTATTACCGGCTACGACTTTAGGGTGCTGGTGATTAACCATAAATTTATTGCTGCTGCATTACGCGAGCCTGCCCACGTTATGGGCGATGGAATATCGACTATACAACAGCTTATTGATAACGAAAACCTGGACCCACGCCGTGGTTACGGGCACGAAAATGTGCTTACTGAAATCAGCATTGATAAAGAAACACTGGACCAGCTTGCCAAATATGGTTACACGTTAGAAACCATTTTGCCCGAAGATGAAAAATGCTACTTAAAAGGCACGGCAAACCTTAGCACCGGCGGTACTTCTACCGATGTTACTGATATGGTGCATCCCGACAATATCTTTATCTGCGAGCGTATATCGCGCGTTATAGGGCTAGATATTTGTGGTATTGACATTATGGGCCAAAACCTTAGCGAGCCTATGGTTAAAACGGGTGCCGTAGTGTTAGAAGTTAATGCTGCGCCGGGTTTCCGTATGCACTTAGCGCCAGCCAAAGGCCTGCCGCGCAACGTTGCCGCACCGGTTATTGATATGCTTTACCCAACGGGAAAAAGTTGCCGAATACCCATTATTGCAGTTACAGGCACCAACGGCAAAACTACTACTACCCGACTAATTGCACACATTGTAAAAAACAACGGGCACAGGGTTGGTTATACCACGTCTGACGGTATATACGTACAAAACACCATGCTTACTAAAGGCGACACTACAGGCCCTGTAAGTGCTGAATTTGTGCTGCGAGACCCTACAGTTGACTTTGCTGTTTTAGAAACCGCCCGCGGGGGTATTTTACGTGCCGGCTTGGGCTTTAGCAAATGCGATGTTGCAGTGGTTACCAATATTCAGGAAGACCACATGGGCTTATCGGATATCAATACGCTAAAAGACATGGCCAATGTAAAAGCCGTGGTAGCTAAAAGCGTAAAACGCACCGGCTATGTTGTGCTTAATGCCGATAACGAATACACAGTTGGCATTGCCAACCAGGTTGATTGCAACGTAGCGTTTTTCAGCTTAAACGAGGAGAACCCTGTAATAGTTGAGCATTGTAAAAAAGGTGGCATTGCTGCTATTTACGAAAATGGTTATATCACCATTAAAAAAGGCGAGTGGAAATTCCGCGTGGAAAAGGCCAGCAGCATACCACTTACGTTTGGTGGCCGTGTTAGTTTTATGATCAGCAACGTATTGGCAGCCACACTGGCTACTTATACTTACGGCTTTAGCATTGAAGATATACGTATGTGTTTAGATACCTTCATTCCATCGGCGGCGCAAACCCCGGGCCGT
>JBIPNX010000304.1:0-3608 GCA_044378145.1 Flavobacteriales bacterium
AACAGACCTAGCTACCGACGTTGTAAATAAATATGTTGGTTGGGGAGCAGGCCCTCGTGCCTCGCAATTCTTAATACTGGGAGCTAAATGCCATGCAGCTTTAAATGGTAAGTACGCCCCCGATATTGAAAACGTAAAAGCAGTAGCACCGGGTATACTTCGTCACCGTATTGTTACCAACTACAAGGCCGAGGCCGATGGTATTACCGTAGACAATATCATTTCACAACTAATGAACTAATGAAGGGCCGGTGGCGGGCATATTATACAATTGTATTAATTGCCTTGCTATACCCCGGTTTTGTTAGTGCCCAAAGTAAATTCAGGGTTTATTTTAAGGATAAGCAAACTGAGTTTAATCCCTATACTTATTTCGATACTAAGGCTATTGACAGGCGCATAAAAAGCGGCTTGTCTTTGCACGACAGCACCGATTTTCCTGTTAATCAATCGTATGTAGATAAAGTATCTGCATTGGCAGATAGTACAAGGCCCGCCAGCAGGTGGCTTAATTGCATGTCGGTTTTTACTGATGCAAAACGTGCTGATGATATAGCCAAACTGCCCTTTGTTAAACTGGTGCAGCCTATATTACCCGATTATCCGCAACCGCTCGCATCGTACGATTTTGATACTACCTTAAAGGTTAACAATCTTAAATTGATAGACATTCAGCTGGATATGTTGGATGGTGATAAATTTAAAAAACATGGAATTGATGGCAAGGGGGTACGCATAGCTATACTGGATGCTGGTTTTCCAACGGTAGATAAAAACCCTGCCTTTAAGCATATTCGCGAGGATAAGCGTATTATAGCCACTTACGACTTTTGTAAAGGCCGAGAAAATGTGTATAGTTTTAATACCCACGGTACCATGGTTATGGCTTGTATCGGAGGCAAGGTTAATGGTAAAAATATTGGGTTAGCAACGGGTGCCGATTTTTTACTGGCACGTACTGAAAGCCCGGGATACGAGATATACTCAGAAGAAGAATACTGGCTTGCTGCGGCTGAGTGGGCAGATAAAAACGGTGCTGATATAATCAACAGTTCATTAGGCTACACCAATGATTTATACTTTAAACACCAAATGGATGGCCACCATAGTATTATTGCAAAGGCTGCAACTATGGCGGTAAAAAAAGGCATACTGGTTGTTAATGCTGCAGGTAATGAGGGCGATGGAGGCTGGAAAATTGTAGCATCGCCTGCTGATGCGGATAGCGTGCTTACCGTAGGAGGTGTTGACCCTTACAAACAATACCACTCAAGCTTTAGCTCATATGGCCCTAACCGCGCGATGAAATTAAAACCCAATGTCAGCGCTGCCGGTACTGTTGCTACTATGGGCACCCGTTCTATTACAGAGGTGTCGGGTACATCATTTGCAAGCCCGTTAACTGCAGGCTTTGCTGCCTGTGCATGGCAAATGAACAGGGATTGGAAAAACACCGACTTGTTTGATAAAATACAGCAGAGTGGAAGCCTTTATCCATACTTTGATTATGCTCATGGCTATGGAATTCCTCAGGCAATGTTCTTTACAGATACTAAAAAGACGGTAGGTCCAACCTTTACGGTTTCATTGCCTATACCTGCTACTGATAGTACAGAAGCCAATTGGGGTATGAATGTTAAAATTGACTCTTTAGAGTTTAATAAGGATTGGCCTTTAAGAGACAGGTTGCTGTTTTACCATATTCAAAATACTGATGGTGTTTTAGACCGCTACTATGTGGTAGAGGTAAATGAGCTATCGCCATTAAATATCTCTTCAAGCAATCTTAATAAAGGAGATATACTACGAATACACTACAGGGGCTACACTTTTGAATACAGAAAACCCGATTAAGCATGAAGAAACTCTTACTTATACTGGCTTGTATTGTTGCATTGGGTAATGCTAATGCACAGCGTGTGCTACTTGAACAAAACCCCGCTGCCGATACTACTACCGAAACTTTTGGCCCAAACCTTAGGGACTTTTTTCAAACGTTTTATGGCTACGGCAATTTTATAGGAAGTAGCAATCCTGCATCGGCTATTAGGTTTACCAGCTACCACCTAACTGCAGGCATACGCTACAAACGCAAGGTTAGCGAGTACTATTCGTTAGGTGCTGATTTAGCTTATATAAATAACACATACGCGTTAAAGCAACAACCATCTAAATTGGTGCCCGATTCTATACAACATAATAAAGAAAGGCTTAGCTGGATGTATATGGGCCTTGCTGTATATAATAGGTTCAACTTTGCTAAGCGTGGCAATGTATTGGGCACTTACCTTGATATTGGCGCCGAAGCGGGCTATAGCTTTTCGTTTGTACACTTTTATTATGATAGGGAAGACGATGGCCGCTCGTTAAAAACACGTGTGCGAGGCTTAGACTATTTTCAACCGTTTTACTATGCTGCCTTTGCTAGGTTGGGTAAAGACAGGCTTGCATTAAGCTGCTCTTATCGCCTGTCAAATCTCTTTAAAGCTAAGTACAACTACGCAGAATTGCCGCCGGTGTGCTTATCTCTGCAAATCTCTATTTATTAATAATTGCAAGTATTGATTATTAAAGCTGCTTTCTGAAAGCTTTATTACTAGCGGGTTTTAGCAATAGTAAAATATTTTCATTTTTATATAGGCTTTTAAACGGTTTGTTTATAAGCATTTTAACTTACTGTTTTGCTTTTTTATGCTGGTTCGCAAAGGCTGAAAATCTTACATCAGTAATGTATTACAGTTGCTGAAAAAGCAATAGGGACATAGTTTTCGCAACTTTGTAGTAACCCAATTCTCTCTATTATGAAAAAGTTAATACCTACCCTAGTATGCCTTGTTTTGGCTGCTTTAATAGCAGTGCAGGCAAGTGCACAACAAATTCCTCCTAATGGTTTTAACTATCAGGCAGTAGCCCGAAACGCAAACGGGAATATTCTTGCCCTCCAAACATTTAACGTACGCGTTAATGTACTCTCAGACACAACAACCAATGTTTCTCAGTACAGTGAGATTCATAATAATGTTAAGACAAACCAATTTGGTTTATTCAACCTAGTAATTGGACAGGGCCAATATGCAGGCGGTACACATCCCGATTTATATTCAGTGCCCTGGGACCAGTCAAACCAGTTTATCCAGATTGAAATGGATATGGGTAACGGTTATACACCAATAGGTGTTATGCAACTTTACTCTGTACCGTATGCATTTTTTGCCGGTAAGGTTAAAGGTTCTGCAGGCCCTACAGGTCCGCAAGGCCCTGCTGGTTCTATTGGTAGTCAAGGTCCTCAAGGTATTCAGGGGCCACAAGGTGCAACCGGCCCACAAGGTTTACAAGGAACAACCGGTATGCCCGGGCAACAAGGTATTCAAGGGCTTCAAGGCCCACAAGGCTCAACAGGCATGCCAGGCCAACAAGGTATACAGGGCTTGCAAGGTCCTATAGGCCCTACCGGTGCTGATGGTGCTCAAGGCTTACAAGGAGCAACCGGTATGCCTGGTCAACAGGGTATCCAAGGTCTGCAAGGGCCTCAGGGTCTTCAGGGACCAATGGGTTTAACAGGCCCAACAGGTGCACAAGGCCCGCAAGGCAATAAAGGCGAGGATGGA
>JBIPNX010000488.1:0-3605 GCA_044378145.1 Flavobacteriales bacterium
TAGGGGCCTAGGACATCGCCCTTTCACGGCGGTAACACGGGTTCAAATCCCGTTGGGGACGCCAGAGTAGATAGTGATATCTCTTCTGTAAAAGATGGCCCAGTAGCGCAGTTGGTTAGCGCGCCGCCCTGTCACGGCGGAGGTCGCGGGTTCAAGTCCCGTCTGGGTCGCTATCTCTTTCTACAATGGAAGTTTTTATGCAGAGAAAGATGAAGAAGACGGCTGGGTAGCTCAGTTGGTACGAGCGCGCGACTGAAAATCGTGAGGTCGACGGTTCGATCCCGTCCCCAGCCACTTTCTGAATATTACCCTAAATGAGTGTTGTAGGACTAGGGCCATCTATATTTTTCTCGACTTTGGAATCTTTGTATACCTCAGGAGCGTTCGATTAGGAGTTACAAGAGTCGACCAGCTTTACTCCAAAGCCATTATCAAGAACTTGAACCAATTTAGATTATCTATTCAACCAATCACGGACGTGCGAAAGCAATGAGTCTTTCCTAAAAACTTCGTAAAATTCATTATTTTGCTTTTTTTCTACGCCTAAAACACTTAAAATTGACCTACATATTGTAGGTTGCATCTGTGCAGCAAAATCAAAAGAGTTTCGAAATGTTAAAAAATACAGCTCGATTAATCTGGATACTAATTACAAACTTCAGACGAGTCTATGTATTCCCACCAAGTTACAAAAAGTTAAAGAACTTATCTAGATTTTTAAAAGAAGTTAAATCGTTCCAAAAGGCTGGTGGAACAATTGACACTTTTATCCCTATTTTGAATGAGCATAGTCAAAGTGCAGGAGTCGTGGGCGGTCACTATTTTCATCAAGATTTACTTGTGGCTCAATTCATTAAACAAGCTAATCCAAAAAAGCATATCGATGTTGGCTCTCGTATAGATGGATTCGTTGCTCACGTCGCGTCATTCAGAAAAATTGAGATTTTAGATATTCGCAATTTTGAAAGTAGCGAGCATGAGAACTTGGTCTACACAAAATCTGATTTAATGGAGTTGCAACCGAATACCCCAAAGACCGATTCGCTTTCTTGCTTACACACAATTGAACACTTTGGATTAGGCAGGTACGGTGATGCGATCAATCCAAGTGGCCATATTGTTGGCTTCAATAATTTAATCAAAAGGTTAGAACCTAATGGAAACCTCTATGTGAGTTTTCCGATCGGTACGAAAACTAAAGTGTGCTTCAACGCCCACAGAATTTTTAACCCTTTGGAGATTTTGACTTGGGCTCCAGGGAAAGTTCAACTTATTAGATTTGATTATGTCGATGATGGCGGAAAGCTTCACAAGAATTTTGACTTAAATTGCCAGATAGAAGATTTAAACTACGGATGTGGAATTTACACTTTCAAAAAAACTATTTCAAGCAACTGATCTAATTTCCTAATATTTTGCGCTCATAAAGTTTCAATCATGGCATTTGAATAACGTGGCAAAGATTATTAGGTCGATAAAAATGCATGTATCTCTTCTAACTCATACTCTCAATATAAATTGTCACCTAAATCAAGAACAAAGTAAGTGGGGACTATAGTCAAGGTGTTAGGCGACTAACTCTTAGTCCTAAGATTTTTATCTTGATTAATTAACGTCCAAAAACTTATTTGTTATTTTAAAAGTGAAAGGTTAAGACCAAGCCCACACTTGGGCTTAAATCTAGATTTCGACCCGTATCCATTCATTTGGTAAATTATCTTTCCAATTACCGAACATATGTGGCGTTGGTGTCACGATTCTTGCCTTTTGGTTTTTATCAGCAAAAAATGCTGCCCATGATGAGAAGGTACTGTTGGAAGTTACGATTTGATTAAATCTACTAAGTAGAAAAAAAGCTTCTACATCACTGATTCTAGCCAAAGGAATTAACTTTGATTTAGAAACAAACTTAGCACCCAAAATCTTGCCTGCGCTTCGAATGTCGTCTGTGAAAATCCAACGATCTGCTACGTTTTCAAATTTCTCCAAAGCCCTCTGATAAAAATGTAAATCTAATAACGGAAAACTCTTCAGATTCTTTTTGTAATCTCCGAAGCGAGCATGGATTGCAATACTCTTGGGTGTCATTTCCCGAACGATGTCAAGAGCGCCTAACCCCAAGGGTCGTTTCAAGCCTCTTAGATTCATTCCATTCAAGAAAGCCTTCTCAGCCCACTGAAAATCCAAAAAGTGTCCAGCAATCAACCCACGAGATGGGATTAGGGGTAATTGATTTTCTGGTCCACTTTCATTATCAATCCAAGCAGGTTCTCCCCCCTTTACCAGGTGCCCCATGGGCAGGCCGAGCCTGTTCGTTGCAAAGAGCAATCGACCAATTATTGGCGAGAACTTTGATGTTTTAAAGACAAAATTATTGATACCCAAATCAAGTTGATCGACCATAAGAACGCGATTTGGGTTGGAACCATAAGGAATTTGTCGAGCATCAAATTGAACGGGCAATCGTAGATAACCAGAGATTGTCACCCCGGCTGCGATTCCATGAAGCTGATTTCCCAGACCGCCCACTAGTCTAATTTCGAGAATTTACAACCTCCAGTTTTGATCGGATTAGGGAATTTAATGCAAAACAAAGCTTTAAACAAGATTAGCGGTTTATACTAGAGAATTATGTACTCTCCGATTGCGATCTTCAGGGGACAGAGAGCCTTGCTCTGGGTAGGGCCTACTGTTAGCTTACTTGTATTACCTTGGACAAATTTTGATCCAATCTCAGTTGTTAAAGCCTTGGCTATGACTACTATTGCGTTTTTTCTCCTTGGGATACTGATTACACAAATAGAATATGTAAAGACGAAAAGTCATCGACTAGTATTCGGCGTAATCAGTCTATTTCTTATTTTCATGATTTCCACGATCCTCTTCAGTGGGGCTCCACTTACTCAACAATTTTGGGGAAGTTTTGGTCGTAACACTGGATTCCTGACTTATTTTTCCTTAGTAATTATACTTTTTTCAGCTTATGTTTTTTGTGACTTAGTGTTAATCAAGAAACTAACATGGTCCATAGTTTTGACGGCAATCCCAGCTACTGCCTACGCATTAATTCAAATTCAGGGAAGAGATCCAATCAAATGGAGCGAACTGAGGGCATTTGCTACTTTTGGAAATATTAATTTCTTTTCAGCATTCCTTGGAATTGCAGCGATTATTGCCACAATTATGGCAATAAAAGCCAAACTAAAATTCCTAGTTCGAATTTTGTTATCAATCTTGACTTTAGTTGATTTACTTATCATCCAGTCAACCGGCTCTATACAAGGTTTGATAATCTACTTGGCAGGCTTAGGACTTTTCTTCTTTCTGCTACTTCTAGCTAGTAAAAAGTTTAGACTTCTTACGATTCCCTATCTAGTCACATCAATAACAATAATCTATGGGGGCTTTCTGGGACTAGTAGGAAGGGGTCCATTTGCTACCATCTTATTTCAGCCTTCCAATACCTTCCGTGGAGATTACATGCATGCTGGATGGGCCATGACACTGGAAAAACCACTCTTTGGAGTTGGAATGGATTCCTATGGTGATTGGTATCGCGACTTAAGGGGGTCTATATCAACTCTTCGCACAGGGCCTAATCGTAT
>JBIPNX010000305.1:0-3604 GCA_044378145.1 Flavobacteriales bacterium
GGCATCCTCCTGTATGGCACAATTTACAACCTCGGCAACGCTACGGTCGTGGCCCAGGTGGATAACCTCGGCACCCGTGCTCTGCAATATGCGGCGCATAATGTTTATAGCGGCATCATGCCCGTCAAACAGCGCAGCGGCGGTAACTATACGTATTTTATGTTTCGATTTATAAGGGGCTACAACTTCCATAATTTTCCTAATCCTGCTGCGAATTTAAGCATAAATAGCTATTTTTGATCATGACCCGGATTTTAGCGCTACTTAGCTGCTGTATGTTCCTTTTGATGTGCTCTTGTGGCAAAATAATGATGGGTGTATATGGGGTGCACAATTATGAGGGTTATACAATAAAGCAGGTAGATGAATCGGCAAGGGATTACGGAATACCACAGCAAGATGCATTTATTATGGATTCGCTCTACTACCAACGCTTTGGATTTGCGAAAAAGGCCGATATAAAAGGGAAGGTAAAAGATTTATTCCAACCCTTGCAATTGCGTGTATATGATCTAAACGGAAAGTTGCTGTCCCAATATGCCAATTGTAATGTGCCGCCGGGCTTATTTAACCTGAACTGGAAAATTTATTTAGATACGCTGCCACCCAACCCAAAGTACGTTTCTGCTAACGATACCCTTAGGAAAGTAAACCTGCAAACAGAGTTTGAATATGTACGGCCTATGTATGAAACTACGCGCATAGCCAGCCCAACACCTAAATACTATGTAGTAATTTACTGGAGCCGCTTTATGGGCAGGCAAAGCAAGCATTTTATTAAGCAGGTGCATAAATACTTTGCTCCCTACAAAAACCAGATAAATTATATCTATATAAATACAGAGCCGTTGTATTATTAATTGTGGATTTTATAGGTGATTTGCATCTATAGTACATGAAACACATTGTACTTTCAATTTTTATTCTGATTACACTAGCAGCAACCGCCCAAACGCCTTCTGTTAAAAGGTTTGCCGATTTGGTTAACATGCACAATATTGACAGTGTTACAGCCTATGCCGATAAGCTTGGATATGTAAAAGGTATAGAGATTCCACAGATTGGCAATATGTATGAATTTGCTATCACCTCTTTTGCCAAGAAAGACACCGGTGTAGTAAAAAGCAGCATTAGCTATTCATCGGGCCACCACTATGCTATGAACCAGGGGCCACTGATGGTTTCCATTTCGTATTATACCTCTTCTAAAACTGAATTTGATACACTGGTTGACGAAATAAAAACACTGGGAGTTACCGAAACTCTTTATGAAGACGGCGATCCGTATTACCACCTGTATAATTATGCAGATGTGAAGATTTCAACCTACATAAATAGCACAAGCAATACGGAAAAATATAGCATTAGCTTTAATGTTAACTACTGGTAGCCTGTGCAATTTAATGCCTTCCTGCATCTATTGCGTATGAAACACCTTGTACTTTCAATTTTCACCCTTTTTACACTTAGCATAAGCGCGCAAGCCCCTTCTATAGATAAGCTTGCCAGCCTGTTTAAAGACCAGGACACAGCAGGTGTTAAAAGCTATGCTAAATCGCTAGGGTATATAGGTTATGGGTTGGGTTTTCCATCAATAGGTAATACCTACTTTTATGAACATTATAGTTTTTCTAAAAATAATTCAGACGCCTCGCGCACTATAAGCTACAGCTACGGTCAAGATAATGTTCATGAAGATTTTAGCCTGAAAAGCATTTGGTTTTTTACCAATTTAAAAATGGAGTTTGATTGGCTGGTTGATGAAATTAAAACCCTGGGCGCTACAGAAATCCTGTTACCGCCTAACGCTGATAAGGAGGTAAAGGAGTATACTTATAAGGGTGTTACCATCAACACTCGCAATGATATTAAATCAGGCCAATACAGTGTTGGTATAGGTGGTTGGAGATAGTATCTTTGCACTATGGAATACCCACCCGCACACCTTGAATCGGAACGCTTAAACATGCGCCCACTAGTGGCTGAAGATGCTAAAACATGGCAGGCTTTTATTGATAACGATGAAGCCATGCAGTTTATGCGCACGTTTTTTCCGCCCGACATGAAACACCATGCGCTGCAATGGATAGGCTTTATCTTAAACCGTTATTTTGAAGGCCGTTACGGTATGTTGGCATTGATTGACAAACAAACCAGCGAAATGGTGGGCCAATGCGGCCTACTTGCACAGGTGGTTGATGATTTGCCCGAAATAGAGGTAGGCTACCATATTTTACCACAGTATTGGGGCAAAGGCTATGCGCCTGAGGCAGCTAAATTCTTTATAAACTATGCCTTTGAAAATAACCTGACTGACAGTATAATCTCTGTAATTGATGTGGAAAATGTAAAGTCGCAACGGGTAGCAGAAAAGAATGGCCTGTTCCGCGACAAGCAAACAGTACAGCTTGGCGACGATGTTTATATTTACCGGATATTCAAAAACAAGTAGAAATTATTTGGCGCCCAGGGCTTGGTCTTCCAGCTTTTTAGCACGGATGTTCTTGTAGAAAATATAAGCCAGGCTGCCCAAAATTACATACGGAATAGCCATCAGGTATAAAATAGCACCGTTAAGGTTTTTGCCAACGGCGGCAGTGCCATCGGTAATGTTACTCTCAACAATACGGCGGCACATGGCGCATTGTGCATCGGCATCAACGCTTGAAAAAACTACCAATACAACTACTATTAATGCTATTTTATATACTCGGTTCATAACCTTAAACTTGGATATGCAAATATACGAAGAAATTAAATCTTTTTACCTTTCCATTTACCCGAACGCAGGTACATAAAAGACATAACCAGCATTACCCCGAAATAGACATACTCGCACGCCCAAACTAAATGGATGGGCCAGTTGAATACCCTTGCAAATACGTAGGCAGCTATAAGGTAAACGGCTATAGTACTTATTTCTATAAACAACGCTACAGCAGTATTGCCTGTGCCCGATACACCGCTAAACATGATATAGGCCACAGCAAACAATAATATAGAGCCTGATATTACCAGGCTTGAAAGGCGTGTGTCGTGTATCAACTGTACATCATCAACAAACAAACCCGGAAGAAAATAAGGGAAGCATACGTTTACCAAACTAATAGCCACCGTAATGCACAGCGACATGATAATGATGCGCTTAAGGAGTGCAAAAACCTCGCTGTTGCGACCCATGCCAATAAGCTCGCTAACCATAGAGGATGTTATGTTGGTAAAACCTATCAAAGGCACCATCATAATCATGTATATCTGCCTTACCAGGTTTGATATAGAAAGGGCCCGTTGTCCCATATTTTCAGTAATGATAAAAAAGATAAACCATGCTCCTACCGATACACACATTTGCAACATAGAGGGCGCGGCTACTTTAAGAATATTCCACTGCTCGGAACGTGCCAAACGACTAACATTGAATAGCCTGTACTCTTTATAAATAGAGCTAAAACGGATGTACAAGAAGAACAACAATACCGATATAGCTTCGGCAATGTTAGTGCCCAATGCCGAGCCTGCCATGCCCATTTCGGTAAAGCCGTATTTGCCAAAGATTAATGCATCGTTAAAAAAGTAGTTGGTTACAGCCAGTACTATAATATAA
>JBIPNX010000306.1:0-3590 GCA_044378145.1 Flavobacteriales bacterium
AGAATGATAAGTCGAAACTGGGTAGCTATACATTGCCTACCATGAAGACTGCCGATGCCCTTAACAGCCCTATTACCTTTTTATACGAGCGCTTTAGCAAGTACGGGCGTAACAAGGCAAAGCTGGCCGACCTGAAAAACCTGGAGCAGAAAAAAGACCTGCTGAAAGAACTGTTCCGTATTTATGTTAAGACCGATATTATGGACCTGGATGAGTCGGAATTTGACGACTTTATCCTGTTTATGAACCTTAGCGACGACTTCATTAAAAACTCATCGCAATACGACTTAACGCAATACATACTCCTTAAGTTTGATGAGTATATGATTATCCGCAGTACTAAAGTAAAATAGAGCTCTTAAAAATCAGTCCCAAAAGAGATATACAGCCTTGTTTTGCTTAGCTGCCCGTCTTCTATTCCTTTGGCAACATCAACCCGTATAAAGTAGCCCAGTAGCTTGGTGCGTACACCCCAGCCAAGGCCGGCTATAATAGGTTCACGCTGTCTTTTTACCGTTACAAATAACGGACCTTGTTGCACGGTATGGGTTACGTAAGTATTAATTTCTGAATAGGGATTTAAGCCTACAAACGCGCTGCCTACATCGGCAAAAGCTATCAGTTGTAGGTTATTCAGCACTTCAGACCTAACGTTATAATTAAACAGGTAGCGTATAACAGGGAAGCGTAACTCTGCCGAAGCCATAAAGAACGTATTGCCGTTGCGTACGTTTTGCCTAAAGCCCCTTACACCATTTGCCAGCGATTGGAACAGGTACCTTTGACTTTGATCTATGTTGGCGTCCTGGTCAAATTGGGGTAACATCCAGCCATCAACCCCGCCCATGTAGTACATTAGTTTGCCCGGCCCGAAAGAGGTTGAAGCTGACACCCTGAACGCCGCTATAAAGGTGCGGTGTATCTTTAGATAATGCCTTGCATCTATACCAACAATGGTGGTGTTGGTTTTCTTCTGGTCGAAACGGTTATAGAATTCAACCCAGGCTTTAGCACGGGTACCATACATAATATTGACGCCATCGTTTATGATGTTATCAAACACCATCTCGCCGTTAACAGCGCCCCAATATGCATAGCCTGTTTTTCGTGGAATGTTTTCCGGGATTGAACTTAAAAAGGTCTTACTGTCTAACCGCCCGGTGGCAGATGCCTTAAACCAAAATGTTTGGACAACAGGGTAGCGGATGCCATAAATAGCCTGGTGTATATGGGTGCGGGTAGAAGCGTCAAAACCACTTTGCACGCCCTGGCGGTGAAGTATTAGTTCACGGTCCATGCGGTGCTTAAGGTTTTCAAAGCGAAGCAGATACTCATTGCCTACAAAGTTTGCTGCTAAACGGAATGCCCCGGTTATGCGGAAATCTTCCATTACATCTTTCAATGTAATTTTAAACAACGCGTTGGGGAATGGGTTTATGTAGCCATTGTTAGGGTCGAATGGTTGGTAGCCCTGGTTTAAAAAAGCACGGTCTATTTTAGATGTTAACCCCTCCGTATAAAAAGAGGTAAGGTATATACGCTGCTTGGGTAAACGGAAACTATCGGCCCCCGCTTTATGGGTGCTGTCGCCCATTTGCGATGGCTTTATCCGCTCTTCGCTATCAAACGTATAATCAAAAATATTAATGTTGTTGGCCTTTGATGTATCATCTTCAAACACCTTTACCCTGTCGCCTTTGCCAATACTTATAGGGTTATTAAACTTACGTGCGGTTGTATCGGGGCCATACTTGGCGTAGCGCGTTGGAAGCGGTGTTTGGTTGGTTGTATTTATGATGGGTGTTTCATCAACCAGCAATTGTGGCTTTTGGTTTTTGTAGTTTATAAGTGCTGTTTTGCTGCCACCGGTATTATGTTCTTTAACCGGTTTTTGGTAGTTGGTTAGCGGACTGGTAGTAGCTGTGTAGCGGTAATGTTCGGTAGTATCAATAAAGGCAATGGTACTGTCAAACTGAACTAGGTAGCGGTTGTAAATGCCGCTCACATCGCTAAGGAATACAGCATGGGTGCTATCGTAAAACAGAGGCTGGGTTTCGTTAGCTAATGATGTGTTGGTTACCCTTTGCAATAGGCTCGGCTTACCTGTAAGAGGTATGCGGAATAAATCGAAATTACCATTAACGCTAGGCTTGGTTATTTTAGGTTTAAGGCTGTCGTTAAAACGGTTTGATGAGAACAGCACTGCATTGTTAAACCACAGCGGGGTTAAATCATCAGGTAAATCGTTTGTAAGGGCTTTGTATGTATTAGATGGTAGGTTGTAGATAAACACATCGCTAATACCCTCTCGCACGCCAGATACAAGCAAATCCTGGCCGTTGGGCAGGTAGCTTATGCCGGTTATTTTATCAAACAAATACACCGGTTTTTGCGTGGTGCTTTGGTTTGAGTAATCATAGTCTACTAACCACAGCTCGCCCTTTTTTTCTACCAGCATGGTAACGCTGTTACTTATGGGGTGGAATGCTATTAGCGGATACGAATTATCGGCAGGTAATTCGGTTTGTTCTCCGCCTTTGTATATAAGGGTTTTGTTTCCTGTGGCATTATCAAACAGGTATATTTTATATCTCCCGTATTTGTTAACCACATACGCTGCCTTATCGCCGTTGGCGCTAACTTCTAAATTATAATAGGTTTTATGGCTACGCGGATTTAATATCGGAGTTGACTTTACAACACTGCGTAATGTATCATCCTGTATAGGGTACTGCTTATCTAAAAAGTTAAGCCAGTCTGCCACCAGTGCCTGAGTATTTAAGCCCAGCATATATAGTAAACCATTGTTGGCGCTGCGGCTCATTTTGGTCATATACAATATGCGCGAAATGATATTCTCGCCATACGTTAGCGCTATATAATTCCAGATGCTATGGCCTGCCAGTTTTGCCTGTGCAGGGGTAAGCCTGTTTAGTTTGAAAAAGTGCGGGTTGTTTACCACATCGGCCAGTTGGTTGTCAATATCATAATCCCAGGCCTTGGCAGCATAGCTTATTATACCTTCAGAAAACCACGGCGGCAGATTAGATACAGGCAGCCAGCGGGTACGGTCTTTAAAGCTACCGCCCAACATAAACTGATTAAACACCACGCGTGATATACCTTCCGAAATTTGCTTTTCAAGGTTAGCGTGGTTACCATCAAAATATAAAAACACCTTGGTGCCTGCTACCTGAACTAAGCCTATGCCGTTTTGTTCAGAGCCTTCGGTATTAAGGCCTACGTTGCTTTGCACGTATTGCGATTGACGGTTGTAAATAACAAACTGTATGCGGCCATCAAAAGCATAATCGTAGAACTTTTCAATCTCGGGTAACTTAACCTGGGCATAGCGTGCAGTGTATTCGGCAAGGTTGCGGCCACCGGTATAGAAATAGGTATCAAACCTGTTAAAGCGGTAGTACGACCATACAAACTTATCGGTATAGAATTGCGCACGGCTTTTGCCAAAGTTGATATTAGAACCGCTGTAGTATTGGGCATTAAGTTTAACAGAACAGGCAAACACCAAACAGAAAACAATAGGTGTAGTATATTTCCAAAACTTGCTGTTCATCTAATAATCTCTG
>JBIPNX010000307.1:0-3583 GCA_044378145.1 Flavobacteriales bacterium
ATAAGCGGCCATAAGGCGCTCTCCAGTTTCATTTGTTTCCAGTCGGCCTCTTCAATATCAATGTCCTCGGTTTGCTTGGTAACAGGGTCGGTAACGGTGTATTTAACTTTTGATGTAAACGCTGGGTAAAACGTTTCTCCTTTATACACCGCATACAACGGCTTGTGGTTGGCAATAAACGGTGCCAGCAAGGCAACAACTACCAACACACACAAAAATACCATAGATGCCATGGCAAAGCGGTTTCGCTTAAGCCTGCGCCATAGGGTTATATGTTGATAGGTTGCCATTTATTTTTTGCGGTTGTAGCTAATGCGTGGATCGGCAATGGCGTATAAAATATCCTGCACCAATAAGCCGATGATGGTTAGCACAGCAGTCAGCGTTAGCATAGCCATAATAACCGGATAATCCTGCCCAAGTATTGCGCGGTAGGTTTCAAAGCCCATACCGGGTAAGGTGAATACGGTTTCTAATATCACCGAGCCACCAATAGCATAAGGGAACACATTTGCCAGCACGGTAATAAGCGGCAGCAACGAGTTACGGAACGCATGCCTCCACACCACTTTGTTTTGCGGCAAGCCCTTAGCACGGGCGGTTGTGATATAATCCTGCTTGATATTTTCTAATACCGATACCCTTAACGTGCGCGATAAAAACGCTAACGATGAATACGTAAAACATATCAGCGGCAATACAATGTAGGGCAGCGAAATGATGAACTTTTGGAAGATATTGGCATCGACCGGATAGCCCTGTGCGGGTTTAATGCCCGATGTTTCAAACCAGTATAAGGTATCGGGATTGGCAAAGCACATTAGCAACAACGTAGCCAACCAAAACGATGGCATAGAGTATAAAAGGAACAACACAACAGAACTCACCCTATCAAACCAACTATTCTTTTTTACTGCGGCATATACACCTAGCGGAATGCTGATGAGGTACGCTAAGAATATTCCGCCTAAACTAAATAGCAGCGTAAAGCCAATATGCGACGCGATAATCTTACCCACTTTTTGTCCGCTTTGGTACGATGTTCCAAAATCGCCACGGATAGCGCCGAGCATGCCTTCGCCATCGCCAAACAACCAACGGTGGTAGCGGTTGTTTAGGTTGAAAGAAATGGTGGGGTAGGTGAAAGATGGACTTTGATTTGAATTTGTTAATTCTGAATATGCATTATGCAAATCACTGTAAGGGACAAAAGATCCTGTAATTCTTGGTACACTTGTATTTTCAGGCCCAATTAGACTTCGTGGAAAATCATATCTTAAAATAATATTGTCAATTATAGTATCTTCAGAAATACCGAGCAAATCATTCAATAATTCAAGACAATATTTTTTATTATCCGTCAATGAATCTGAATCTATATTTAGTATTGCTAATTTGTTTTGCTCTTCTTTAATTTTAAGATAATAGTTTGAAATTTTTGGCCAATTCCTATACTCCTCATTCAGTTTCTTCAGAGTTTCACGTTCACTTCTACTAGGTATTTTCTCTAACGTATCGCACTCGTAGTTGGCGTTGATGGAGAAATAAAACATAGGCAAATCAAGGCCCAGTTTATGGCGCTGTTCGCGGAGGATGTTATCGTGTTGTTGAGCGGTAAGGGGCTTGCCACTTTCGCGGGTGCGCATAGCCAATAGCTCTGCCGGGTCTACAGGAGCGTAGTCGTTAAGTAAAAAGCCTAAAAATGTAATAAGGATTAGCGAGGGTATAAACTGAAGCAGCCGTTTTAGAATATACCTTACCAAGCGCGTTGTTTTTAGTTAGGGGTTTCAGCCTTAATCATGTTGCTTGTAAGCACCCTAAGGGAGTTAAGCATCACGTTTGGGTTATCGCTAACCATAACCACATTGCCATAGCGTTTGTGTATGGCTACGCAGCGGCGTGGCGCGTATAAGAAAACATACGGTTGATCGTCGTACACAATTTTTTGCAGCTTTTTGCTGAAGACAATGCGTTGGTCGGCATTGGTGGCATAGCGTATAGAATCTATTAGCGCATCGGTTTCGGTATTGCCAAACCCGGTAAGGTTAGACCCGTCCGATGCCCACTCGCGTGTGCTCCATAGCTGGCTGTAGTCTTCGGGTTGCGAGTTACCACCCCATTGACCGAATACCATATCAAAATCGTGTGTGCTGGCTTTTTTACCAATCAGCGGGGCCTCTATGCCAACCATGTTTGCTTTAACACCTCCTTTTTGCATGCCCTCGGCCATAAGCTTAGCCATATCAGCAACCACAGGGTTACCTGCGGGGAAGTTAAATTCAAACTCCAGTTGCAGCTTTTTACCGTCAACTACTTTATCGCGAATGTTATCGCCATCGGTATCTTTCCAACCGGCTTCGTCCAGTAGTTTTTTAGCGCCTTCTACATCTAAAGGAAGAGGTTTAAGGGTACTATCAACCTCGTTCTTTTTAAGTGGCGATACCATGGTTGCAATGCGGCTGCCGTTACCGGCACGCACGGTGCGGATAATATCATCAACCGGAATAAGCATGGCTATGGCGCGGCGTACTTTTTTATCGGTAAACAGTTTTTTATGCTTGTTGCCGTCGGGCTTCATGTTGAAAGCTAAATACGCCCAACCATAAGCAGGCACTAAATACGAATGGTAGTTTTTGTTGAAAGCAGGGTCTTTCTGCAACTCTTTCAACGCACGGGTGCTGATGATGTTGGTAGCATCAAACTTCTGCGATTTAAAATCAAGTTTAACAGAATTTTCGTCGCGGTTAAGTTTAAAAATGATTTTCTCTGCAATGCCTTTATCGTGCATATCGGCAGCAGTCAGTTTATCAACCCAATGGTTTTTCTTTTTCTCCAGAGTGATGCTAATGCCGGGTTCCCAGGAGGTAACTTTATATGCGCCCAGGCCATTGAAAAATGCAGGGTCCGATCCGTACTTGGCATCGTTAAATTCTTTGGCCCATGCGGTAAGGTCGGTGTTGCCTTTTTTACCTGCTGCGGTAGAAACAGTTTCGCCAAAGCCGTAGTTTGCCAAAACATTGTTTTTATCAAAGTAGCTGCGTTGTAAAATGGGGAAGTCGGCAACAAGGTTTACGTTGTTCATGTACTTGCGTTTCATCACCACGGTAAACTTGCGTTTGTTGGCAGGGTCAACTACAATGTTGGCAAGGTCTTCAAGGTACACGCGCGCATCAGGGTTTTCAACCAACGGGCATTTGTTGGCTTTAAATGTAAACAGTACATCGTCTATGGTAAGCGGTGAGCCATCGTCCCACGTAGCACCATCAATCAGTTCATAAGAGTATTGTAGGCCATCGGCCGACACGGTAGGCAACCCCTTAACCAATTGCGGGCGAATGGTGCGGTTAAGCAAATCGTTGCTCAACAAAGTCATTTGCGTATAGCGGAAAATAAACTCCCTTTCGGCAGATATGCCGTTGGTAGGGTGCAGGTTATCGGGCTGCGACGTAACGTGGAAAACTACAATATTATCCTTAGACCACGAAGAGTCTATGTTCTTGGTATCAGCAAATTTTATGTAAGAACCCGTGCTGTCTATTGCGGGGCCGTCAGCAGTACCGCCGTTCTTAGGTCCGCAGGCAAA
>JBIPNX010000308.1:0-3582 GCA_044378145.1 Flavobacteriales bacterium
TTTGGTAAAGATTACTACAGCTGGGCGCGCCGCGGTGCGGTTAATGCAGCTTTAGAAGCTTCTAAAACAGATAAATTCCCTATTGCATACAGCAACGCAGGTACTACCCGCCATTACCCTAAAGGCGCGCACGTGCTGCACATGCTTAAATATGTTTTGGGCAGGGAAGAGTATAACAAAGGCATTAAATACTACCTGACCCAGCATAAATACAAAAACGTAGACAGCGAAGATTTGCTTATTGCCTTCCACGATGCCTTGGGCGTATCGCTTGATTGGTTTTGGGAAGAGTGGGTATACAAAGGCGGCGAGCCTGCCTATAATGTATCGTACAAAACAGTAACCGATAATGGCGCGCTTTCTACTATGGTATCGGTAGACCAAACCCATACCCGCAGCGATATTGTTGGCCTGTTTAAAATGCCGTTTGTTTTTGAGGTTTATTACACCGATGGAACAAAAGATAGTGTACGCACTACCATAGAAAAAGAGCACCACGATGTTATAATTCCTAATAAAGGAGGTAAGAAAATTGCTTTTGTGCTATTCGACCCGAACAGCAACGTAATGAAACAGGTAACTTTTACCAAGAGCACTAATGAATTCATGGCTCAGGCAGCAGGTGCTCCTAACATGATTGATCGCTACGATGCCTTGTTGGGTTTACGCGCTACGCCGCTGGATCAGAAGCGAGACTTCCTGATTGACAGGTTTAGCAAGGAAACTTTCCATGCGCCTAAAACAGAGATTATATCGCAACTGGCAAATGATAACAATCCTGCATCAGTTGATTTGATGAAGAAAGCACTGGCCGACAAGGACGACGATGTGCGCAAAGCAGCGGTAACTAACCTTACCACCATCAGCAATGATTTGTTGCCCGAGGTGGAGAAACTGCTGAAAGACCCATCGTACGATTTGGTTGCTATGGTGCTGGAAAAACTGGCCTTTAACTTTCCTGCCAATGTAGACCGCTATTTGGATATGACTAAAGGCACCGTTGGTGTACGTGGCCATAATGTAGAAATTAAGTGGTTGGAAGTTGCAATTGGCGCAGGCAAGAAAGAGCATACCGATAAGCTGGTTGATTATTGCAGCAACTCTTACGAGTTTTTAACCCGTGTAAATGCCCTTAACGCGCTTAAAAAATTAGACGTATTTCCCTCAAAAGCACTTTCTTATGCATTAGACGCAGCCGTAAGTCCAAACACCCGTCTTAGTGGTCCGGCTATAGGAGTGCTAAAATATTTCTACGACCAGGCTGCCTACCGCAAGTCAATGCTTGATTATTATAGGGCTAAAACGTGGAAAGGATATGAGCGAGACTTATTAAAGCCGATCTTCGGAGAATAAAATGCATCTTAGAATTTAATTAAATCTAACAGTAAATAATTGTTGCAACATGCATATATTTGTATTGTTAATATTAATAAACAATTGATAGTAAAACGAAAAGCAGAGAATTTAAGATCTTTATCATAGGCAAGTAGGTTTAGTTTTTGGTTTAGTGGGAAAGCCCTGTCGCAAGACAGGGTTTTTCTCTTTTTATACCCCTCAGTATCTTATTATTATTTAAATGTTAAAAAAATCCTAAACATTTTTCAGGGCTGATTGTAGTATATATACTATATTTGCACTTATAGTTTGAAGCAGAATATTAAGATCTTTATCATAGGCAAGTAGGTTTAGTTTTTGGTTTAGTGGGAAAGCCCTGTCGCAAGACGGGGTTTTCTTCTTTTATGGAGGTTGCTGATGGACGATTTAAAGCCTTTTCTCGAAGAAAAATACCGTTTATACAACCGTAACTGGTTTATAGAGAGCGACCCTGTTTCTATACCTCATTTATTTACCAAAAAAGAAGATATTGAGATAGCCGGTTTTTTAGCCGCTACCATTGCCTGGGGTAACCGCAAAAGCATTTTGAATAATGCCAACCGCCTTATGCAAATGATGGATAATGCGCCCCATGATTTTGTATTGACCGCAACAACTAAAGACCTGAAGCCCTTTAATGGCTTTGTTCACCGTACCTTTAATGGTATAGACTGTGTCTACTTTCTTACAGCCTTAAAAGAAATTTATTTAAACCACGGAGGCCTTGAAAACGCTTTTTCAACGGGCGTAAAAAAAGACGATACCGATATAAGCAATGCCATAGCCAACTTCCGTACCCTGTTTTTTATGGGCAATTACCCTGCACGCACCGGTAAGCATGTTTCAGACCCTCTGTCTGGTTCATCGGCTAAGCGGTTGTGCATGTACCTGCGCTGGATGGTGCGTAAAGATGAGTTTGGGGTTGATTTTGGTATATGGAAAGGCATTAGCCAAGGCATACTAAGTTGCCCGTTGGACGTACACAGTGGCAATGTAGCCCGCAAGCTAGGTTTACTGGAGCGTAAGCAGAACGATTGGAAAGCGGTAACCGAACTAACCAACAGCCTTAAACAATTTGACCCTACCGACCCGGTTAAGTACGATTTTGCCCTTTTTGGCCTCGGCGTTTTCGAAAAATTCTAAAATAATACCTCTGGCGGTATTGGTTATCCCTTATGCGGTATTTTACCGTATGCAAGCAGAGTACTTTTGTGTTGTTAAAATCATACATATAATCACACCACATAAATAAATGAAAAAGTTAATTCTACTATCAAGTACATTTTTTATCGCGTTAATGGCTTCAGGCCAAGCGGTTATCGATACCGTTAGCATCGGAGCCGGATACATCAATCAAAACTATTATAAATTAACATCAGGAAGCGAAACCGTATTGTCTACTTCTGAGTGGGACCTTGGTTTCCAAACAGGTATTATGACAGGCGGAATCTGGGTAAATAATATCACTGCCGCTGTTTACACCTATCCTGCAGGTGCAGCCAACAATACAAATTTCACTGCCACCTGGGATACCACAGGTTATGCTACTTCATGGGCAGGCCTTTACAACCCTGAAACATCATGGGATTTAGGCGCTTTTAATACCACAAGCGATGGTACCCAGTTTGACTACGGCTGGGGTGTTTACCAGGGCGGTCCTACGCACAACGTGCTGGGCGACTCTCTTTACCTTTTTGTAAAAGGCACAACATTTAAAAAACTTTGGATTGTTTCCAAAATCTCATTAGAGAACAAATACATTATTCGTTATGCTAACCTTGATGGTTCTGACGACAATACCGATACCTTAAGCTTTAACCCTATTACGGCTAAAAACATGGGTTACTTTGCTTTTGATGGTGCAGATATATTTACCCGCGAGCCTAATACTGCCGATTGGGATTTACTATTTACCCGTTACAATGGTTCTTTTGCCCCACCTTTTAACAAAGTTACCGGTGTTTTGTCTAACCCCGATGTTCAGGTTGCAGAGGTAAGCGGTGTTGGTGATGTATTAACATTTACTGATACTACCGGCGTAACATGGTCAGCCGACCTTAACGCTATTGGCGATGACTGGAAAACTCCTCCTCCTCCGGCTTGGGTTATAGAAGACTCATTAGTATATTTTGTACTACGCGGCAACGAATTATGGAAACTTGTATTTACCGGCTTTGGTGGCAACGCTAACGGTAACTTCATCTTTAC
>JBIPNX010000309.1:0-3580 GCA_044378145.1 Flavobacteriales bacterium
CCGACAATAATTGCCGGGGCTTGGTTAGCTATAAAGTAATATTTTATTTAAGGTCGGCGGTTTTAACTACGGTAGGCCCGTTGTCTTGTTTTACTGGTTTAACTGTTTTTAAGAAACGGTAAAGCGCTTTTAACTCTAAATCGCTCATACGGCTAAATGGCCCCCATGGCATAGGCGATTCTTTAATTGTACGCCCCGAACGGAAACGCTTAATAAACATTTCTTCGTTCCAGTTATAAATAATACCTGTTTCAGGGTCGGGAGTTATATTAGGCGAAACCAAGGTTAATTCCATATTTCCTTCGCCGGGTAATTTAAAACCACCGGCAAACTCAGGGCCTATAAATTCACCTGTTTTTAGGTCGCGGTCGGTATGGCAGCCCACACAATTGGCAACATACCTGGCAAGGTACTCTCCATACTGTGTTGATGAATCAGGATTAACTGTAGTTAATATTTTAGGCCTGTTTTCAGTTTTCATTCCTTCGGGTTTCATAATAAAGGCTCTTACCACATTACCCATAAAATTATAGGTATTTTTAGGTACTTCATTTTTAACAGGCTCAAGGGTGCGCAGGTACGATACGATGGCTAATAAATCGCTTTCAGCAATATCATAAAAAGGCATAAATGGGAATAATGCATGTCCATCGGTTTTAACGCCATAGCGTAGCACACGGGCAATTTCTCCGTCATTTTTTCCACCAATACCGGTTTCTTTGTCGGATGTTATATTAGGGGTATATATATTACCAATTGGCAATTCAAATAAACGTCCACCGCTCATAGGTACCATCTGGCCTTCATCTACCAATCCCATTTTATCATTAGGGACATGGCAATGCGCGCAATGCGCCGGACCATTTACCAGATATTTACCACGGGCTATAACTGCCGTATCGGTACTGGCTTTAATAGCCGGTAGAGGGGCTTCAAACGTACGGTCTTTAAGCGAATAAACAGCCACAACAAGGCCTATTACCAATAAAGCCACAACAAGTCCAACCCATTTAAGGATTCGTAGAAATTTTTTCATGCTCAATAATTTAGGTTTATAGCATGAAAATATAAAAATAGAATTACGGAATGATTCTAAATTTATTTTGTTAGTGTATATTGTTGAAAATGAGTTAGATGTGTTAATGTTTGCACATCTATTTTTTCTTTTCCAACTCCTCTACTTTAGATAGTAGCCAATTAATATCGGCTACCTTTTTAGTCTCCTGAATTTCTTTTTTCAGTTCTTCGGGGTTAACACGGTTGCTGCCGTGGCGGGCGGTAACTAAGCGGCGGGTAAAGCCAATAAGGTTAGAATACACCTCGCGCTGGTAGTCTGAAATGAGCTTGTTGCGTCGCAGGTAAATTTTAAACGCGTCGAATAATGAGTACAAGGCATCTTCCTCGTTAAGCTCGTAGTAGGTTTTAAGCAATAACGATTTTGCATCTAAATGGTAATACACATCGGTAAACTCTACACGCAAAAGAGTTTTCAAAGTCTTATCGTACTCTTTGCGGAAGAAGTGGTACCAGGCAAGGCTAAAAGTGTAGGCATTTTCGCGAATAGCAGGGTCTAGCCTGTCTTTTTGGTTTTGGATAAAATCGTGGGCAAATTCAAACTCTTCTAAACGAAGGGCTACAGTAACAATATTTTTAAAGTCGTGAGGCGAAAGGTAGCCGCTTTCAAAAATCAACCCTGTTGCCAATAGGGTTTTATTCAGTTCAAACAGTTTGCGTAAAAAGTTAGTGTTGCCGCTATTAATTTGCTTAATGCAGTAGTTTTGGGCAAAGGCATACATATCGCGCACCTCGTTAGAAGGGAACTTAGAAGCGTGCAGCGCCACAAGGTCCATCAACTTATCGTAATCTTCGTTGTGGTCGGTTTCGGTTAATGTTTTTAAAATGGTAACGTAGATATGGATAACAGGGTATTCCTCAAAGCTGCGCTCTTGCAGGTAGGGTATTATCTTCTCGAAAATAGATAGCTTGTAGTTAACCGATAGTATGTTCTGGCGGTTGATAATCTCGCAGTAATACTTTAAGTTTTTAGCTAAATAGAATATCTCCAGGTTGTCAATCAATTCCTGCAAGCTGCTATCTACCGACCGGTTATTTTTTACTGAAGTGTATAGGTATGATTGCTCATTAAACAGGTAATTGTAAAAGTAAAAATCGCTATCGGCAAGGCCGGGTTTATTGTTTTGGGCATGTGCTTCTTCCAGGTGTTGAAGGAAGTACTTATCCATGTTACGCTCGCGCAGGCTCTTTACAAGAAAGTATTTTTGCTCTTGTGGGTTCTGCAAAAACTCATCAACCGATAAAAAACTTTCTAATAACAGGGTAAGGTCAGACAGTACATAACGAAGCTTAGCCTCGTTAAACGGTTGGCCTTTGCCAAACAACTTGGTAAATACATACTCACGGGTAAACTTGGTGTTATCGTATGTTGGGTGGAATGGTTTAATAATATCCAACAGTTCCCCAACCTGCTTATTGCGGTTAAAGTAAGGAGAGGCCACGTATTGTTCAAAGCTTTTGAACTCCCGGGGGCTTAGGGCCGCCAGTATCTGCACAAGTTTGGTATTGAGCATTAGTAGAGGTGTTTCATGCGTTGATTTAAATACAATGGCAAAGTATATTATTACATTGATATTTGGCAGGACATTTTTTGCCCTTTATCGCAAATTAACACTAAAAAGCTTTATTGGCAAGTAGTTGCAGGCATAATTTATCGGAAAGAGATATGTGGTTTTATCGCTTTTAGTAGTTTGCAAAGTGGTCTTTATCCCATTTGTAGGTATTTAGTTTAACCCCGTCGCGGGCCTCCATATAGGTTTTAAAAGCATCGGAAAAACGGGTGCGTTCCTCTATAACCCTGTCCATGCTACCATTCATTACCAATAGCAACTCAGCAATTTCACGTATCGCATTTTGGCCTCCAAAGGTTGAGGTAATATAATCGGCCAGATGGTTTTTTACTATGTATTCTTCAAAAGCCTTAGGGCCGGGGCGGTTTACCATAAAACGCAGGCCTGTATCTTTTAGCATTGATACATCTATAATATCATCAAAAAATATGGCAGTGTTTGCAAGGTGCAATTGGTTGGCCTCTGTAAAATGGTTTAAGGCGCTCTTTTTGTCTTTAGTGCCAAAGTAAAGGCCGTTAAACTTTTCGCGTACTGCCAGCATTTTAGCACTCTCATTAGGCTCTCCGGTAATAATGGCAATGGGGAGTATGGTTTGTGTTTCTAACCAATATGCAAAGCGGAACATATTTAGGCCTAACGAGTCGGGCTCACTAAAGCCGCTGCCCATATCGGCACTTTTGCAACCATTATTAAATACACCATCCCAATCGGCTACAATAGCCTTAAGGTTAGCCAATTTAAGTTTAAATGCATCGGGCATTGTGATAAACTGCCCGCCAAAATGTTCGTGCTTTAGCATACTGCAATAATAACAAATTGGGGCGAGCTATTGTTTGTAGAACATTTTAGCTGCCGAGTTGCCTTTGTTGTCTGTTAAGGTTAGGAAGTAAGAACCTTGTGGTAGCTTAGAAACATCTATGTATTTACTATCAAAA
>JBIPNX010000487.1:0-3572 GCA_044378145.1 Flavobacteriales bacterium
CGAACTTCGGACAATGCCAGATACACGGTTTATTTTCAAGACAAGCTAAGGCCAAACAAGTGGGAATTATTCAGATTCAATTGAAATGGCAATTACAAAGCGCAAAGGCAATATTTTTAACTCTAAAATGCAGACCGTTGTGAACACGGTTAATTGCGTTGGAGTTATGGGCAAAGGGATTGCACTGGTTTACAAACTTCGCTATCCGAAGTTATTCGATGCTTACAAGGAAAAATGTAATCAGAAAGAGATCAAAACCGGAAGTTTGTGGTTGTACACCGAGCAGACCAATGCGCCTTGGATTCTAAATTTCCCCACAAAGTTTCACTGGAAGTATCCGAGTAAGATGGAATACGTTGAACGTGGACTTCAATGTTTTGTGGAGGATTACGAGAAGCTCGGAATTACCTCAATCGCATTTCCGATGCTGGGTGCGTATAACGGAGGACTTGACCCCGACCAGGTGCTTGAAAAGATGGAATCTTACCTTTCTCAGTGTGATATCCCAATTGAAATTTATGAGTACGACCCCACTGCATCTGATGACCTCTATGAGACTTTTGCTTCTAAATGGAAGTCATTTGACTTGGCACAGATTGCCAGAGAAACTGGCATGCGTAAAGACCGCATTAAAAAGGTACAGGAAACAATAGATAGCGGAGATGTGAGGTCTATGATGGGCTTAATCAACATGAAGGGAATCGGGTTGGTGACCATGGAACAATGCTTCGCCTTCGTAATGCATACGCCCAAGCAACCTAACTTGTTTGATTAGGCTTTTCAAATTTCGTAGTGCCCAATGTCGAAACTCGTCCGATTAAGTTTGGATGTCATATATTAAAGTCATGTTTACAGTAGTAATTTGCACTCTTTAACCCTCTCCATGAGTCTGAATACACAGAACCTTCAATCCATCATCAACTTCATCTGGACAGTGGCCGATGATGTGCTGATAAACAAGTTCTTGGAGAACCAGTATCAGGATGTGATATTGCCAATGACCGTGCTGAGGCGTCTCGACCTGGCATTGGAACCCACCAAGGACAAGGTGCTGAAAACCCACGAGGAGTTCAAAAGCAAGATCGACAACCTGAGTGGATTGCTCACCAGCGAACAGCATGGCAGCGGACTGGCATTTTACAACACTTCCAAGTTCACGATGAAGAAGTTGTTGGCCGACCCCAAGAATATTGATACCAATTTCTTGGACTACCTCAACGGTTTTTCGGAGAATGTGCAGGACATCATCTCCAAGTTCAAGTTCCGCAATCAGCTTGCGACCTTTGAAGACACAGGCATCACCTTCTCGCTGATTGAGAAGTTCTGCAACCCGAAAGTAGAGCTGAGCCCCGACAAGATCTCGCCCATGGCCATGGGCTATATGTTCGAAGACCTCATCCGTAGGTTCAACGAAAAGACCAATGCCGCAGCAGGACGCCACTTTACGCCCCGCGAGATCATTGAACTGATGACCCACTTGGTCTATCTGCCCGTGAAGGACAAGATAAAGCAGGGCACCTATCTGGTCTATGACCCCTGTGCGGGTTCGGGGGCCATGCTTACCCAATCGAAGAAATTTGCCACCGACCCCGAAGGGGAAGTAAAGTCGAACGCCACCTTTCACCTCTATGGACAGGAGAACACGGGCGAGATGTATGCCGTGTGCAAATCAGATATGCTGCTGAAAGGGGAAGACCCCGACAAGATCAAGTTCGGTTCTACGCTGAGCGAATATGGCTTTGATGCGGACCTGCGTTTCAATTTCATGCTTACCAACCCGCCCTATGGTACCAGTTGGAAACAGGACATTGACAATTTGAACGTGGGCAGTGGAAAAGCTGTTTCCATCATCGATAAACGCTTCAACCTGCCCATTAAGAACTTTAAGGGTGAATTGGAGGAGACCTGCCTTACTTCACGGAGCAATGATGGGCAGTTGATGTTCCTATTGCACATGCTGTCGAAAATGAAAGACCCCAAGGATGGCGGCAGTCGCATTGCTTCGGTTCACAACGGTTCGGCCTTGTTCACGGGTGATGCCGGAAGTGGCGAAAGCGGGATACGCCAGTACGTATTGGAAAACGACCTCTTGGAATGCATCATTCAATTGCCGAACGACATCTTTTACAACACAGGCATCACCACCTATCTGTGGATCATAAGCAATGTAAAGGAGGAAAAACGCAAGGGAAAAGTGCAACTGATCAACGCATCTTCCAAGGACTTCTTTGAACGAAGGAACAAGAACTTGGGAGAAAAGAAAGTAGAGCTAAAACCCACGCATATCCTTGACATACAGAAGCTCTATTTTGATTTTGCGGAGAATGAGCACAGCAAAATATTCGATACAGAAGATTTTGGCACCTACCAGATACCTGTCTTCCAGCCGATGAAGGATCAAAAGGGTAAGATCATCAGAGATAGCAAGGGCAAACCGAAATCGGACACAGATCTGAAAGATGTGGAGAATGTGCCGATGAAGGAAAACATTCAAGCATATTTTGAGAGGGAGGTACTTCCTTTTGTTCCGGATGCATGGTACGACACCAAAGGTGCCAAGATCAGTTACGAGATACCATTCAACAAGTACTTCTATGATTTCAAAGCGTTGAGAGATTTGGATGCCATTAGTAGCGATATTCTCAAATTGGAAGAAGAAACGGATGGCTTGCTAAAAGAGATTATAGCTTAATGGATAAGGTGAATCCATACTCGCAGTATGTTGATTTTGATCAAGAATGGTTGGGGAAATTACCTGCCCATTGGATGGTGATGCGAACTAAGTTGTTGTTCGACTTGGTCACCGACCCTGCTCCAGTAGGAAACTCCGAAGAACTCCTTTCTGTCTATACAGCTTTGGGCGTGAGACCACGGAAAGATCTGGAAGCAAGGGGGAATAAGGCCTCGACAACGGACAACTATTGGCGCGTGCAAAAAGGAGACATCATTGTCAATAAACTTCTGGCATGGATGGGGGCTGTCGGAATTTCTGAGTATAACGGTGTGACCAGTCCTGCGTACGATATACTAAGAGCTCGGAAAAACGTAAACCCATATTTCTATAACTATCTCTTTCGAAACCCGATTGCAAGTAGAGAGTTCAAGCGCCATTCACGGGGCATTATGGATATGCGGTTAAGGCTGTACTTCACCCGATTGGGTGACTTAAAACTCCCATTTCCGCCTATTGAAGAACAAAATAGGATAGTTGAATATTTGGAGTTCAAACTCACGAAGATCGACCGCTTTATTAAAAAGAAGAAGCAGTTGATTAAACTGCTCAATGAGCAAAAGGCCGCCATAATCAACAGAGCTGTTACCAAGGGACTGAACCCTGATGCCAAAATGAAACCATCAGGCATTGGGTGGTTGGGAGATATTCCTGAACATTGGGTAATCAAGAAAATAAAACATGTTGCGGATACATTTAACGGTGCCACACCCAAAAGCGACAATCCAACTTTTTGGAATGGTGAAATTAATTGGGTTACACCCGAGGATATCGGTAAAGTCGTGGGAAGGAAAATTTCAAATACTACAAGGAGTATTTCTTTTGTAGGGTATGAGTCATG
>JBIPNX010000020.1:0-13081 GCA_044378145.1 Flavobacteriales bacterium
TACCCCGGCAGAGATTGGCGATAAAGCCCTGAACTACTACAAAAATGGCGATTATAAAAGCGCTTTAGGCGAACTGGAAGACCTGCTTAAGAAAGAGCCCGGTAACATGAAAGCGATATATTACTCAGGTATGGCAAACAAATACCTGGGCAGGGAGAGCAAGGCTTTAGATTTTTATAATAAAATACCTCCAGGCAATGCCTATTACGAAAATGCCCAGTGGGAAAAAGCACAGATTCTAAAATCTCAAAAGAAAATAGATCAGGCCATATTAGCCCTTCAAGAAGTAGTTAAGTTTAACGGTAGCCTTAAAACAAGGGCCGAGAACTTAATTAAAGAGCTGAAAGCACCTACTAAACATTAATAACATATAGTATTACTTTAGTCTTTAATGGAGACACCTAATCTTTCAGTTGATACAGCCTTTTTGGCTCCCAGTTTATATATGGATTTTAATAACCCCACAGTTGCTCATTTTGCAGCCAAGCATGCCAGGGGTACTACAGATAAAGAAATAGCTATAAGCTTATACTATGCCGTAAGGGATGGCTTTTGGTACGATCCCTACCATGTAAACATGAGTCACGAGGCCTTAAAAGCAAGCAGCATGATTGAGCGTGGCAGTGGCTATTGTGTTGAAAAGGCTAATTTTTTAGCAACCGTAGCAAGGGCTTGTAACATTCCTGCCCGCTTGGGTTTTGCCATAGTACGCAACCATATAGGTACAGAAAAGCTTCAGCAGATATTAAAAAGCGACCTGTTTGTTTTTCATGGATATACTGAAATGTTTATTAATGGCCAATGGGTAAAAGCCACACCTGCTTTTAATAAAGAATTGTGCGACAGGTTTAATGTAGCCCCATTAGAGTTTGATGGCGAGCACGATTCAGTTTTTCAGGAATACGACACAAAAGGCAACAGACACATGGAGTACCTGCATGATTATGGAGTGTTTGCCGAAGTGCCCCGCGAGCTGATGGTGGAGGAACTAAAGAAGCACTACCCTCACCTGTTTAAAAGCACAGGTACTAACGATTTAGGCCATTACTTTACAGAAGGAACTGAGGAATAGTAATCAGTAGTATGTAATTAGTAGTCACAGAATAATAAAATATAGAGCAAAAAAAATCCCGCCATAAGCGGGATTTTTCTTTTACTTGTATTTCTTTAATTACTGTTTAGCAACAATAATCTTTTTCATTGCTTGTTTGCCGTTTATGTTAAAGCGTACAAAGTAAACACCATTAGCGCCAAACGTTTCGCGTGGTATAGAGATGTTTTGTTTGCCTGCCATCATTTGGCCATTGTATACATTGGCAACAGTACGGCCTAATACGTCAACCACGTCTACGTTCACCATCTCAGATTTAGAAAGGTGGAAACCAAGTGTTGCAATTTCGCTACCAAGTGGGTTAGGGAATATGCTTAAGCCAATTTGGTTATCAAGGCTTTCATCAACTGATGTGGCATTCGTAATGTTAATTTGGTCTATGTAGAAGTTGTTGCTACCATAGCCACCGCTGGTAAATTCAAATTTAAAGCGAACGTTATCCTGGTTAGTTACAGCTGCAGGAAGAGAGATGGTTTTCTCTGTCCAGTAGTTAACGTTAGGCGGAAGGTAAGCACCGGTATACAAACCTGCATTTGCTAAATCAGAACCTGTGTAAGTAGCACGTACTGTCCATGTTTGACCGCAGTTGGTTGAGTAGTATACTTTTAATACATCATTGTTACCTGTATCGCTGGCAGCACCAGAGTATTTAAACTTAAGGTTAACAGGAGTTGGAAGAACACTGATATTGTATGAAGGAGTAATTAAGTCTTCAACACTACCTTGTAAGTTGCCATAGTTGTTAATGTAAGCAGAGTGGAACATATCTGAAGCAGCGCCTATAATACGTTGCCATTTGTTACCAGTGTTATCATCGTTAAAAACCAACCATTTGTCGTTAAACCAAGATTCATTTTCAAAGCTTTCAATGTAACCCCAGTTGTTATCATCAGCAGTATTAGAGCTAACAATAATATAATCGTTAATAGTTTTGCTAGAAGAGCCTTGTGGGTTGGTAACATCTAAAGTAACATCGTATTTACCTGGTGTTGCATAGGTAACTGTTGGAGATGCTGCTGTAGAGTTAGGGTTGTTAGCACCTTCAAAAGTCCAGTTACGGCTTGCTACTGTTCCGTTGTATGAGTTGTCTGTAAATGTTACAGTGGTTCCCTGGCAAACCATAATGCGGTTAGCAAAAAAGTCGGCTTTAGGGGCACATGCTACCGGAGGATCATTAGTAACACCTGTAGCTGCTAAATTAGACGGGCTCCAAAGGTTTTCGCGGAAACCTAAGACAGAACCGTTTTCAGGGCCTTCAAGAACATAGTCCATAACAGCTTTTTGGCCGTTGCTAAACATATTCATACACTCGTCATTGCTATAGTCCATATAGTTCATAAACATCTCGCCCCTAACAGTATCGCCATCAGCGCAATCATTAATTTTAGGGAATGTAAAGCAACCAAAGTTTGCATCTTTATGAACAGGGGTATCAAATATAAGGTCAGAACCACACTCAGAATCGCCCCAAATGTGACGTAAACCTAACCAGTGGCCCACTTCGTGGGTAACTGTGCGTCCAACGTTGCCGGCAGATGTGCCAATACTTCCGATATAATCAGAACGGATAACAATACCATCGGTTGCGGTTAAACCACCTAAAGGAAACTGGGCGTAGCCTAGTACCATTCCCAAGTTTGAAATAGCACCAATACTTTTTACTACCCAAACGTTAAGGTACATATCGCGGTTCCAGTAAATAACAGATTTAGCTCCGTTTTGGTTAGTTGCTGCGTTAGTACGAGGGCTAAACGTACGGGTAATACCATCGGTACAATTACCTTCAGGGTCAAGGTTTGCTAAAACAAACTCAATGTTACAATCGGCTGCCACACTATCAAAAGCTGCCGGCGTATTAGCGGCATCAGCATTTAACCTGCGGAAATCTTCATTCATAATATCTACCTGATCCAAAATCTGGGCACGGGTGATATTTTCAGTAGGGCCTTCGTAAAGAACGTGGAACACCACGGGAATAATACGTACGGCTTTAGGGCTTTGAGCCTTTGGGTGCGCAGCAATGTACGTGCGCAGGTCGTCCATAAATTGTGCGTGTTGCGACGCAAGTGTTGGGTTAGTAGCCAACTCTTTGTGTAACACCTCTGTAGCAGAGCATTTGTGTATTGCAGGTTCTTGTGCCTGAGCTAAAAAAGCCAATGCCGTAGCTGCCAGTGTAAACGTAAATTTTTTCATTTCAACCAATATATAGTTTTAACAAGAAGCAAATATCGTGTATTAAATGTTTATGACAAAAACATTTTTTGAGTGTTATCGGATAAAACAGCCCAACACCGCTAATGTAAGCTAAATTACCAACGCACCAACGCCGATCCCCAGGTAAAACCGGCCCCAAAAGCGGCTAAACAAATAAGGCTTCCCGGCTTAACCCGACCTTCTTCCCAGGCCTCGCTTAAAGCTAATGGAATAGAAGCCGCTGTAGTGTTTCCATACTTCTGTATGTTGTTAAACACTTTATCATCGCTTAACCCAAACTTCTCTTGAACAGCTTGCGATATGCGCAAATTTGCCTGGTGGGGTATCAATAGGTCAATATCTTCTTTGGTTAGGTTATTATGGGTTAATGCCTCATTTATAACTTCAGGAAAACGGACTACTGCGTTTTTAAATACAAAAGGGCCATCCATATAAGGAAGCATAGAACCATCATCAATCATTTCGTGAGTAATGCGTGCCTTACGGTTGCTTCCGGGGTGCGGTACTGTAAGCTTTTCTGCATAAACACCATCGGCATGTATGTGGGTAGACAGTACTCCCCTGCCCTCTTCTGTTGTAGACTGTAGTATAGCTGCGCCTGCCCCATCACCAAAAATAACAGCCATACCACGGCCGCGGTCGCTAATTTCCATTACGTTAGACTGTATTTCAGAACCAACAAGCAATATGGTTTTATACGCACCTGTTTTAATGTATTGGTCGGCAATAGACAGGCCATAGATAAAGCCGCTGCATTGTGCCCTAACATCTATACAAGGTATACCGGGCAGGCCAAGCTCTCGTTGCAATAAAACACCCGACCCCGGAAAGTTATAATCGGGGCTAAGGGTAGCAAACACAATCATTTCAATTTCTGATGCTGCAACGCCGGCACGTTCTAATGCCATACGGGCCGCATTTGCCCCCATCGACGACACTGTATCTTTCCCTTCTGTAAAAAAGCGTCTTTCTTTAATCCCTGTGCGTTGGGTAATCCACTCATCGGTAGTATCCATGTGCTGTACCAAATCGTTGTTTGTAACAACATTTTCAGGTACGTAGTGTCCAACAGCCTTAATTAGAGTACTTGGCATAATAAATTTTGCGGCAAACCTACTAAAAATTAGCAAAAGGTAATTTTATGGCTATAAAATCTACCAACCATCGGTTAAAACATACTACCTGTAGAATAATTAGAAACAAAAAAAAGGGTAAACGTATCTTCACCAAGCAATAGTTAATAAAGCATACGCATTTATAAATTATTATTTAACCTTAAAAATTCAACGTTATGTCTACTATAGATTTCAACACTCAGATAATAAGTCACTCAAAACAGCTTAAATACTTTGCTTTAAAGCTAACTTCAGATTATGAAGAAGCGCAAGACTTATTACAGGAAACTTTATTAAAGGCAATAAAATACAGCCACAAATTTGCCGAAGATACTAACCTTAAGGCATGGTTATATACTATAATGAAAAACCTGTTTATTAATGATTACCGCAAGGCTGTTAAAATACGTAATGTAATAGACCATGGTAAAGATTTAAACCATGTGCATGTAGCACAAGGAGCAGGCCCAAGGGTTCCGGAATCGCACATGAATGAGTTGGAAATACGCAAAGCCATTACCAACCTTGACGAAGAGTACCAGGTGCCTTTTGAAATGTATGTAGAAGGTTACAAATACAAAGAAATTGCAGAACACCTGGGTTTACCCATTGGCACTATTAAAAGCCGCATTTTCCTTGCCCGCACAGACCTAATGGGCAAACTACAGGACTTTAAACGATAGCAGATTGCTATTTCCCGATATAGCTTAACCCAATTGCAAAAATCCCCCGCCACTCCTGTCGGGGGATTTTTGTTTTATATATTTGAGGCATGAGAATAGAGTTTACCGCCCAGATAGAAAAGAAGGAATATGTAAGGGTGCTTTTGCGTAAGCAGATGCAAAGGAAAGGAGTTGTATTTGGTATGGGTATTTCCATACTATTATTGTTACTGATTATTATTTACATATTACTATCTGGAACAATTGGCACATTTGAAATAGTCTTTTCTGCTTATTGTGTTTTTGTGCTTTTCTATTTTCCTGTTCGTTACCGGATATTTTTCTCTAAAAATTTTGATAGCAATAAGCCTTTGCAATTATCACTTTCCTATGTAATAAGCGAAGATGGTTTATATATAAAGGGAGAAGGAGTTGAAGGCACCTCTAGTTTTGCTATATATAACAAGGTTGTAAACCACCCAGAAGTAATTTTCTTGTACGTAACCGACTCCAGTTATAATGTGTTTTTTAAAAAGTGGTTTACTGATGAGCAGTTGAAAGAGTTTATAGATTTTCTAAGTAATAAGACTAGCCTAAAAATGGAAGGCTTTTAAAACAAAAAGCCCCATCAACATGACAGGGCTTAATTTTTATCTTTTAGTTTTTCTCTTTAAACTTACTACGAGTGTAACGCACGGTTGTCGGTAGCGGCTAAGCAAGCTTCTTTCATACCCTCAGTAAAGGTTGGGTGGGCATGGCTGGCACGGGCAATATCTTCTGCCGAGGCACGGAACTCCATTGCTATAACACCTTCTGCAATCATATCGGCAGCACGGGGGCCTATTATATGTACACCTAAAATTTCATCGGTTTCAGCATCGGCTAATACTTTAAAGAAACCGTCAATATCGCCTGCAGCGCGGGCACGGCCCAAGGCACGCACAAGGAATGAACCTACTTTGTATTTGCGGCCTTCGGCTTTCAATTCCTCTTCGGTAGAACCTACCGAGGCAACCTCGGGCCAGGTATATACCACACCGGGAATAAGCTTATAATCAATATGCGGTTTTTGGCCTGCCATGTATTCAGCAACCAATACCCCTTCTTCTTCTGCCTTATGCGCAAGCATGGCGCCACGCACCACATCACCAATAGCAAAAACACCTGCTACGGTTGTTTCTAAATGGTCGTTAACGACAATACGTCCGCGCTCATCTGCTTTAAGGCCGATGTTCTCTAAGCCTAAACCGTCGGTATAGGGGCGGCGACCAACAGCTACCAGGCAATAATCGCCAGTAAAGGTTACTTCTTTGCCTTTAGCGTCGGTAGCGGTTACGGTAACCTCTTTGCCTTTAGCGGTAGCACCCGATACTTTATGCCCGGTAAAAAACTCCATGCCTTGCTTTTTAAGTACGCGTTGCAACTCTTTGCCTAAAGCGCGGTCCATGGTTGGTATAATAGAATCGGCATATTCTACACAGCTAACTTTAGCACCCAAACGGCTGTAAACTGAGCCTAACTCTAAGCCAATAACACCTCCGCCAATGAGGATAAGGTGCTTTGGCACTTCTTTAAGCTCTAATGCTTCGGTAGAAGTAATAATGCGTTTTTTATCAATATTTATACCCGGTAGCGATGATGGTTTTGAACCCGTCGCTATAATGGCTTTATCTGTTTCAATGGTTTCTTCAGTACCATCGGCCTTGGTAACCTTAATGGTATTTTTATTTACAAAAGAACCAACGCCGGTAAAAACATCAATCTTGTTTTTCTTCATTAAAAAGTTAATACCGTCGGTATTTTGCTTCACAACATCGGCTTTACGTTTTATCATTTGGCCCATGTTTACTTTGGGCGCGCTAATATCTACCCCATGCTCTTTAAAATTATGCAGGGCATTATGGTAATGTTCTGAAGAATCTAACAAAGCCTTAGATGGTATGCAGCCTACGTTTAAGCAGGTACCACCCAGGGTTGGGTATTTCTCTATAATGGCGGTTTTAAAACCCAACTGGGCTGCACGTATGGCAGCAACATATCCACCGGGACCTGAACCTATGATAGTTACATCGTATTTCATTGCGTATTAAAATTTTTTAGTGCGGCAAAGGTAGTAAAAGAGTAGAGATAAGCGAGGTATGAGAGGAGGTCAAAAAAAAGCAAATTTCATACATAGGTAACTTCGCTAAAAGAGTGTAAGGTAACAGCGTTTTAATAATTATAACTTAAAACTACTAAAACGCCATACTATGAATAAACCTTACTCATTTATTTTGATTGATGATGAACCCGTAAGCAATCAACTGAGTGCAATTCAAATAAAGCGGGTTTTTCCTGATGCACAAATTGCCAGTTTTTCCGACCCTAAAGAGGCTATCCTTTCTATTGAGCACCAATACATGGATTATATTAAAGACACAACTATCCTACTCGACATTAACATGCCATACTCAGGCTGGAAAGTACTGGAGGGATTTGAAGGCTACACAAGGGAAGTGTATCGGCACTTTATTATATACATTCTTAGTTCAACATCAAGTTCTGAAGATACTGAGCGTGCAAAAAAGTACCCGCTCGTAAAAGCAGTTATTCAAAAACCTATAACAAAACAGGATTTGCTGGATATGTTTAAAGATAATGAATTACCCCCTCTTAAGGTACTTTAGAAACTTATGCAACCCTACCTTTTTAGCCGGGTCAAATTCGTAGCTGATTGAGTTTTCCAGATAGTCTACAATTTCAGCTTCGCTAACGCCGCGGCCTAAGCCAAGCTTAGCAGCTTCAACTTTATGTTCCAGGCCAAATTTAAGTGCTTTGTTAAAGTCTGCAATAAAATCTTCGGGCAATGGCTTGTTGGCTACCCATACTGCAAATACAAAAGGCAGGTTTTTAAACTTATGCCACTCTCCGGCAAGGTCGTATGTATATTTATGCTTGCCTAGTAAAGCAAAGGTGCGGTCGCCAATAACTACGGCTGCGGTTTTGCCATGTATGTTTTGCTCAAAGCCTTCGGTAGCAGGGACAAACTCAGGGCTGATATTCCAATACTGATTAGCCAGTACCTGCACCAGAGCAACAGAGGTGCGCGACTGGTAATCAAGCATTATGGTTTCAATCTCTTCCAGTGGAACATCGCTTAACAGAAGTACTGATTTAACATCGCTAACGGCGCCAATGCAATAGTCGGATATTATATGATAGCCTTTTATATCGGCTAATAATGCAGCGGGAACTAAGCCGGCATCTACCGTTCCATCGCTAAGCTTTTGCGCGCAGACAGAAGGGATATCCAAATCCATAACCATCTTATCCTTTAGGTAAGGTGAGTTTTGAATTCCGTAAAGAAATGGCAATGTGTTTAAATAGGATACTATAGAAAACTTAACCTGTTGCAATGCTACTTTAATTTATACTTATCGTTAAAGAACACACGGTAATTCTCTATTGACTTTTGTTTTTGAACAATAGCCAGGTTCTCGTTAGTAATAATAAACGGGGCAAAGTCTCCTGCGCCTAATAATGCCAATGCCTTTTTATCGCCTTTTATAGCGTTAAAATAGGTAGTAGCGTAGGTTTGGTTATTAAACTTGCGCACCAGTATCATCTGGATAGAATCGTTTAAGAAACGGCTTTCTATCTTAAGGTCCATAAGGCTGAAGAACTCTGTATTAAAGTCAGACACCAACGTTTTAACCTCGTTTACTTTTACCTTTTTATTGGTTAAAACCAACATATAAACATGCGCCGAATCGGGCGAAAGGTTAAACATGGTTAGCGCGTCGGTATTGGTTTTAGAGTTATCAATTAAACCGGTAGAGTCGCCACGCTGCTTTTTAATATAATCAAGCAGGTACTGTGCATCGCCTTTAACAGGGTCTAGCGGATAATTGGTAACAACATCTCGTAACGATGCTTCAAACGTATTAACATCCTGCGTACGGCCAACTGCAAGTGCACGTAAGTATGCAAACTTAGGACGGAACTCTTTATCGTTGTATTTGCTTAACGCATCATCGCAACGGGTAACAACCTCTTTATAGAATTGCTTTTTATACAGGTCGAAGGTTTCAGAGTAAAATTTCTCCATCTCCTTCTTCGCAATATCATTACGTAACGGCGCGCCCGGATTTTTAATCAGCTTAGCATAATCGCTATCACCAAAACGGCCCAGTATTATATCTTCATAATATTTAGCCTTGGCTGAGTTGCCTATTGCACCATACATTCGGTAGAGCTGATAGTAGGCAGGCAGTTCGTACTTATTGTCTTTGTTAAAACGCAACAGCATTTTCTCAAACATTTCAATAGCACGCAGGTTATCGGCTAACTGCTCGCGGTAAATATTGGCTGCATTATAGTATGCGTCTAAAATCTTCGTGTTAGAACTGTCAAAGTCGGCCTGTGTTTTAGGCAACCCATCTAAAATTTTCTTAATGTCGGCTTCGCGTTTCAGCTTTTGCATTGCAACCGTATCGCCACCAACGGCTTTTAATAAGCTATCTAATGGGTCTGGCTCGTCATTACCAGCTTGAGGCAATATGCTTTCTTTATTACTACGGCGCCAGTTGTCGGCTAATGTCCTATCGCCCCAAATACGCTTAAACTCTCCAAAGCCCTGGCTACGCAAAATCTGGTTGGTAAAATAAAAGCCCTGGCCTTGCGTGCCGCCAACATTGTTATTGTTGTTGTTATTATTGTTAAGGAAGGTATTGTTATTGAAAGGGTCATTACCGTTCTGGCCGGGATTAGCCTTAGCCTCACGTTCTTTACGATCCTTCTCATCTAAAAAGGTATTCAGTTTTTTCAGGCGGTCAGCTTCGGGCAACTTTGCCAAAGTCTGCAAGCTGTCTTGCACCTCAATAATATCAAGGTTTTTAATAAGCTCGCTAAGGCTTTTCTTTTTATCCTGTACACCTTTGTATAAAGGGCTTTCACGGTCTATGAATGATGCAGAGCTGTCGTAGTATGCTTTAGCAGGGCGGTACTCCGGGTGCGAAAGGTATATGTCGCCAATAGCCAGATACGATGTGCCTCTTTGGGTGTTGTTACCCTTACTCATCCTTACCGATTTGTTATAATCTTTTAAGGCCTGTGTTTCATCGTTATCGCGTTGTGCAAGCTCACCTAAGGCATAATATATCTGGTCAAGGTAATCAACGTTCTTATCCTCTTTAGCCATTTTTAACAGGCGCTGGCGGATAGCCTTGCTGCTGCCACTGCTGCTGTCAAAGCTACGGGCAAGGTTAAGCTGGGCATTAAAGGCCATATCGTAGCTTGGCTGAAGTTTTAACACCTCGCCAAACATTTTCGAAGCCTCTTTAAAATTTTTATTTTTTTGGTGTATTTGCGCCAGTATGTAAGTATAGCGGGCGCGTACTTTTTTAGATTTTGTAAGCTCTATAGCCTTATTTAAAGGAGCAATAGCCGATGAGTCGTCGCCTTGTTTTAAATAAAAGTCGGCTTGTACGGCGTAAAACTGGTCCTTCATTTTGCTAGGGAAGTCGGCCTCGTTCTTAATCCTGTCTATTACCGATTGGGCTTCGCTAAACATAGCTAGTTCGCTATAGGTACGGGCAAGGTAAATCATCCCCTCGTGCCTCCAGTGGCGGCGTTTCTTTTTGCTTTTGGTGTTGGCTACATATTCCAAATCTTCCAAAGCAGCGTAATAATCCCTTTTATAAAAGCGGGCTTTGCCGCGTAGCAGGTAACAAGCATCAACCCAGGCGTTGTATTGCTTGCCTTTAATAAGCATAGAGTGTTTGGTAACAACCGTTTCGGCCTTTTTAATGGCCTTATCCATTTGCGGGTAAATAGATTTTGACTGCTCTACCGTTCCGAATTTAAAAACAGGCAGTATACGGTCGTATTTATCAATATGGTTTTTCTCCAGGTTGGCTACGCCTTCTTTCCAGGCCTCATTACCGTTAAAATAGCCATTAAAGCGCGATGTTGTACCGTGGTAAGCACGGTTCATAAACTTGTTCTTTTTTACCGAACAGGCATAAAGTACGCCTGCCAAAGCAAGCACCATTAACAGGCTGCGCAGTACGCGGTTAGTATATGCTATGTTATTTTTCAATTGTATGTACGGTTCTCTTGCCTGTGTTTAACGCAATATGGGCAAAAATATTGTATTTTACTGATGTGGGTGCCATGAGAAATATATTTTTCAAAACACAGGGTGTTTATAACGCAATTGGCCTTTTATTTGTTTGTAGTATAAGTTGAGTTACTATTGCACCCTTAAATGAAGCGTTACCTTACATGGTTTTTACTGCTCCCGGCCATTTGGCAGGGCAGTGCTTTATTTGCCCAAACCGGCAAGGTACTAACTGAGTATGTTATAGTTAACGGAGATACCATACCCGCCATTGGCTTTGACCCTTATGTGGTAAAAGGCAAGCGTGAGTTTGCCAGCAAAAAGAAAGAGGCCGCTTACGAGAAGCTTCTTTTCAGGGTAAAAAAGGCATACCCTATTGCCAAAAAGGCAGGCGATAAATACCAAAAGGTAATAACTGAGGTGGCAGGCTTATCTGAACCGGAAAAAAAGAAGAGGATGAAAACCCTGGAAGATGAGCTGTATAAAGAATACGAGCCTATTATTAAGAAAATGTCGCTGCAAACGGGTAAGATATTACTTAAGCTGATAGACAGGGAAACAGGCCAAAACTCATACACCGTTGTAAAAGACCTAAGGGGTGGTTTTAGGGCCACGTTTTACCAAGGCTTTGCCAGAATGTTTGGGGCTAACTTAAAAGAAGAGTACGACCCTGATAAAAACCAGGAAGACAAGATGATTGAAGAGATGATTGGGCGGATTGACCGGGGAGAAGAGTAGTTATCAGTTATAGGTTATCGGTTATAAGAAAGTAAACAACAAACAATATCAACCTGTAAGGGTTTATAATACACAATAAAAGAGTACATGATAAATTTTGAACGTTTTACCCTCGAAAACGGCTTAAGGGTGTTGGTGCATACCGACAAATCTACCCCTATGGCCGTTATGAATATATTATACGACGTAGGCGCCCGCGACGAGAATCCAGATAAAACAGGCTTTGCCCACTTATTTGAGCATTTAATGTTTGGCGGCTCGGCTAACATACCCGATTACGATGAGCCCTTGCAATTGGTAGGTGGAGAAAACAATGCTTTTACCTCTAACGACATTACCAATTACTATCTAACCTTACCGGCAGAAAACCTGGAAACAGGCTTTTGGCTCGAGAGCGACCGCATGCTGGCTTTGGCGTTTTCTGATAAAAGCTTAGAAGTACAACGCAGTGTTGTTATTGAAGAGTTTAAGCAGCGCTACCTTAATCAACCGTATGGCGATGTATGGTTATTGCTTCGTCCGCTGGCGTATAAAGTACACCCTTATAACTGGGCTACCATAGGCAAAGAAATTAAGCATGTGGAAGATGCTACCATGGACGATGTTAAGGGCTTTTTCTACAAACATTACCGCCCAAACAATGCCATATTGGTAGTTGCAGGAAACGTTACGGTAGAACAGGTTAAAGAACTGTGTAACAAATGGTTTTTACCAATACCGGCCGGACAGAAAATTGAACGTAACCTGCCTAAAGAACCTGCACAAACCGAAGCCCGAAAACTAACAGTAGAACGTGCGGTACCTGCCAGCGCCATTTATAAAACATGGCATATTGCCGACCGCCTGCACCCCGATTATTATGCAGTAGACCTGGCTTCGGATATCCTTTCAAACGGAAAATCATCACGCCTTTACCAGCGCTTGGTTAAAGACCAAAAACTGTTTAGCGATATAAATGCTTACCAAACGGGTGATATTGATGCCGGCTTATTTGTGGTATCGGGCAGGCTTAATAAAGATGTTAAGATGGAAGATGCCGAAAAGGCAATTGAAGAGCAGCTTGATTTATTAAAGAAAGAAATTGTTGAAGAACGTGAGTTGGACAAACTGAAAAACAAGCTGGAGAGCAACAACGTATTTG
>JBIPNX010000310.1:0-3554 GCA_044378145.1 Flavobacteriales bacterium
CTGCGGTACGGCGCAATACGCGTTTAGATTTTACTTTTAAAGCATTTGGGTTAGCCCTGCCCCTGCGCTGGGCCTGCATATCGGGCGCGGTGGCTGCCAGCATAAATAATACCAGTAGCGGTATTATTGCTTTATGTGCAATGTTCTTAATCATATTCATGTAGTTTAGGTGTTGTTGCTATTGACCCACCTGCCAACCAAAGGTTTAATTGCGGGTAGCAACAAAATTTAGCCCGAAGTAGAAATAATCGCGTAAAAAGCTGTTTTTCTTGTAGATAGATTTTTCCTGCGCTATGCGTTTTTCGTAATTGGCTTTGTTTACCTGAAAAGGCATAAACAAACGCACATATTCTACATTGCCTATGCTGAAACCCTTTGCGGCAAAGGCTTTGGTCCATGTGCCCAGGCTGCGGATATTCTCATTGCCCAGCAAAATGGTTTTGCCAAGCTTCTCATCGTACATTTCGATAATGCGGTTATTGCCGCGTTGCTTGTATAGTTTGGCTGATTGAATCACGTTGCTGCCGTTTTCTTCTACTGCTATAAGCTTGCCTCCCGGCTTTAAAACCTTGTGGAATATAGCCAGGGCTTCGTCTAACGGCTCTAAGTGATGCAGGGTGTCTTGCAATATGCAGATATCAATGCTGCCATCGGCAGGGTGGCTGTCGAATATATTTTCGTAACTCCAGGTAAAGCCGCTTACATCGCCAAACTGCGACCAATATTTTATACGCTGGGGCAGCGATGTTTCGTAAAATTCTAATGTAGTACCGAATACTTTGTGGCCATTAAGTGCAAGAAAAATATCGGTAGTGCCATAGCCGCAACCGCAATCGAATATGGCAGCGTTTTTATTGGTAACATTACTCTGAATGTACTTTAAACGCTCGATAAAATAAGCCTTGCGGAAATAGAACGATTTTTCATCGTTCAAAAACTTATAGTAGCTGTGCAGGTGCGGGCTCTGCTCCAGCTCTTTTAAAAACAGTTCGAAAAATTCCTCAGCGCTCATATATTCAACGCGAAAATAAGGATAAATAAAGTACCCTTATCTATTCTTCAAAAACTACTTTACTGCCTCGGGTGCATTTGCAAACCTTTTGTGTTTGCCGCTAAGCCTGCCAAAGAACAAGGTTATGGGGAATATTACCTTTTTTACAAACGTAGGTATTACCAACATGTCATACTCACTTTTATAACGGGTGAGCAGAAAAGCTATAGAATATGTATCGGGTTGTTTGCCACCAATATTTATTGCACGATACACTTCTGATAAAAAGTACACAATGTTATCGGGTGGCGTTATGTAGCCTGTGCAGTGTAGTGTATCATCACCGGCGTTCCAAAAACGGTGGGCAACGCCTGCTTTAAACGTAACGGTTTCTCCAATACCTGCAGTTTTTGGTTGCTGTCCAAGTACCTCGTAGCCTATGGTACCGGTAACAACGGTAAGGCTTTCTTCCTGCCTGAAGTGCACATGCATTGGGGGGCCTGCACCCGGTGAAACAAAATTCTCAACATCAAGCCACTGGCGGCCATCAGGCTCAGTAACCAGGCGCTTAAAAACTAATTTCTCGCCGTGTTTGCTTTCTATTGTAACAGGAAATTCCATAATTCCGATTTTTCGTTTAATATTGCAAACATATAAAAATTTGTACATTGTCCAAAAAAAATACAATAAAAGATAAAATTGTCGAAAAATCGCTCAAGCTGTTTAATGAGCATGGGGTTGATAATGTAAGCATGCGCGAGATAGCCGCTGAAACAGGTATGTTGGTCGGAAACCTAACCTATTACTATCCCCGTAAGGAAGATATATTATTGGGGATTTATGAAAAGCTATCCGAAACCAACAGTGCTATCATTCAAAAAATGGAAGAAAGCTGTGATATTACAGCGTATTTGACAGTGTACAAGAAAGTTTACGAAAATCAATACAATTTCCGCTCTGTATTATACCAGACAATGGAGATGTTTAACAGGCTGCCCGAGCTTGAAAGCAACTACAAAATCAACCTGCGTAAGCGCATTGACAGTATAAAGCAGCACGTGCGCTACCTTGAATTAAACGGATACATCAAACTTGATATTAACCTATTTAACCATGTATCAAATATGCTGGTAATGGTTGGCAGGTTGTGGACTTTTGAATCGAAACTGCGTTTTCCTAACGCTACCCAAAACGAACTTGTAAATCATTACGTAACGCGCATGGCCTATATCTTAATGCCGTATGCAACTAAAAAGGGGGAGAAACAATTAGTAGAGTTTATAGAAAAATATCCTGATGTATTGGGCTAAAACATTCCATACAACATCCTGCCTACGGTAAAGTAAATAAACAGGCCAAGGATATCGTTGGTGGTAGTAATGAAAGGCCCTGTAGCTACGGCAGGGTTTACTTTGTAACGGTGCAGCACCAAAGGTACCACCGTACCGAATATAGCCGCAAAAACTATAACTGTTATCAGTGCAATACTTACGGTAATGCTTAGCGCTAATGAATCAGAAAATAAGATATTGTACGCAAATACAAGCGACGAACAGATAGCACCGTTAACCAAAGCTACCGCCAATTCTTTCATCAGGCGGGGAAATATGCTATCATCGCCTATGGATTTGTTGGCTAAGCTTTGTACCACAATAGCCGACGATTGTACACCTACATTACCGCCCATAGCCGCAATAAGGGGCATAAATATGGCCATCTCGGGGTGTATTTGAATTTGTGGCTCGTAGTTGCTGATAACCTTAGAACCCAAAATACCGCCAAACAAGCCTACCATAAGCCAGGGCAGGCGGGCACGGGTCAACAGCCACACACTATCGCCCGATTCTACATCTTCTGATATACCCGATAGTAACTGGAAGTCTTTTTCGCTTTCTTCCTTAATTACGTCTACAACGTCGTCAATAGTAATGCGGCCCTGCAAATGCCCTGCATGGTCAACCACGGGTATGGCAACAAGGTCGTACTTCTGCATAAAGGTTGCTACCTCTTTAGACGGGGTATCGGTAAGTACCGATTGTATGTCGGGGTCGTAAATATCGGCAACGCTGCTTTGCGTGTTGGCTAAGAGCAGTTTCTTAAGCGATAGTTTGCCCTGCAGCTTATCTTCATCGTCAACAACGTAAATAGTGTAAACGGCATCAATATCTTCGGCCTGGCGGCGCATTTCGCGCACGCAGCGCAATACTTTCCACCCAATATTAACCCTGATAAGCTCCTTACCCATTAAACCACCTGCTGTGTCCTCATCATACTCCAGCAACGATTTAATTTCATCGGCCTGCTCAATATCTTCCAGATGAGAGAGTACCTCCTCCTGGCGCGACTCGGGCAGCTCGGCAATAACGTCGGCCGCATCGTCCGTCTCCAGGTTATCAATTTCGCGGGCAATTTGCTCGGTAGATAAAGAAGCCATAAAGCGCTCGCGCACCTCTTCTTCCATCTCTACCAATACATCGGCAGCGGTGTCTTTATCTAAAAGGTTGTAAACAAACTTAGCCTCGTGAAGGTCTAACTCATTAATGACTTCCGCAATATCCGCAGG
>JBIPNX010000311.1:0-3532 GCA_044378145.1 Flavobacteriales bacterium
CCGGTTCGGGCGAGCCCAGCACTGTTATTTCATCAGAACATTTTATTAAAAATGTAGAAGAGCGGGCATCAGACCTCGGCCGCCAAATTGGCAAACGTTATGGAGAAGGTTTTAGCTGCGAAAGTAAACTGGGCATTAACAATGTGTTCGACTTTTTGCATGTAAAATAATTTCAGTTTTTATAAATTTGATTTATAAGACTAAAAAAATTGTACTATGAAAATACTTAAACGCATAGGCCTGGTGCTGCTGGGCATAATTTTGCTAGTGGTAATTATAGGCTTGTTTATGCCGGCTAAAACTGTTGTAGAAAAGAGCATAGTTGTTAATGCCCCTATTGAAACTGTTTTTGACCAGGTGAACACCCTTACCAATTGGAAAAAATGGTCGCCATGGTACAAAATGGATACTACAGCAACACTTACCTACACTGGTCCTGCATCGGGCAATGGTGCTTCGTATTCCTGGGACAGTAAAAACAGCGATATTGGGGCAGGTACTATGACTTTATCTGATGTAAAAGAATATGAGCACATTACTGAGAATATGGTTTTTAAAGACCGTGGCGAAGGCAAGGCTACTATGGATTTTACAAAAGAAGGAACAGGCGTAAAAGTTACCTGGAAAATGGAAATGGACCACGGCTGGAACCCAATAATGCGTATAATGGGCTCTCTATTTATTAAGGGGATGCTGGGTAAACAGTTTCAGGAAGGTCTTGACGGTATTAAAAATGCTGCAGAGCACGCTCCTGTTAAAGCCGAAGGCCAAAGCTTCAAAATTCAGCAAATAGAATTAAAACCGGGCTTTGCTGTTGTAATGTCAGGCAAAAAAACAGAGGCTGAATTTGGCGCCTTTTTTGAAAAAGCATTTCCTGCTGCCGATAATTTTATCAAAAGCAATAAACTAACTGTTACAGGCCCTCCTTTTGCTATTTATTATGATTATGTTCCCGGAGGTGTAACTACTCTTGACGCAGGTTTCCCAATTGCAACAACAGCTAAAGGCACCGGCGATTTAAAAGTAATAGAGCTTAAAGGAGGCAATGCTGTTAAGGCTGATTATTATGGCCCATACGAAGGCAGTGGTGCAGCACACGATGCTATTGATAAATGGATGAAAGCCAATGGCAAAGAAGCTATAGGTCCGCCTTGGGAAGTATATGTTACCGATACCGAAACTGAAAAAGACACGGCTAAATGGCTTACTGAGGTTATTTACCCTATTAAGTAATAAAACAGCCATTATTGATACTAATCCCCTTGGAGAACCAAGGGGATTTTTGTTTGTATAAAGCCCTATTGTTTAGGCATTTATTGACCGTTTGCTGATAATTGCCCAAACTTCAATAATTTAGCCAATTGTAGAACTATATATATGAAGAAGATTTTAAGTGTTTCCATTCTTTTACTCGCATATGTTTTAGGCTTTGGACAAGCTAATAAGCCCATATTAACTGCCATACCATACCGCAGTGCCGATAACCCGTATTACTGGAAAAACCGTAAACCGTTTGATGGATATTGGCAGCAAGATGTGGAGTATAAAATTAAAGCCAATATTGACGAGACTACCGACATTATTGATGCTACGCAAACACTTACCTACCACAACAACTCTCCGCACGATTTACCTTATGTGTACTTTCACCTGTACCAAAATATGACTCTTAAGGGGGGCTATTTAGAGCAGCTTACCTTAAATAATAATACTCCTGTAAAACCGGGCAAGTATGAAGAGCAGGGTTTAGGTACGGTTATAGAGGATTTAACTATTGACGGTCAAAAGCCTGTGCAGATAATTATAGACCAAACGGTAATGAAGATAGTATTACCAAAGCCATTAAAAAGTGGTGAGTCGGTTAAATTTGATATTAAGTTTAAAACCTATTTTGACAGTGGAAGCCAACGCCGCCGCATGAAAAAATTCAACTCGTTTGGCAACACCCATTACGATGGCGTACACTGGTATCCTCGTATTTGTGTTTACGACCGTAAAATGGGCTGGGACGTGCAGCAACATTTAGGTAAAGAGTTTTATGGCGATTATGGCTCGTATGATGTGGAGCTTACTTTCTCTGATAATTACGTAGTGGAGGCAACCGGCTTACTTCAAAATAAAAACGAGGTATTACCAACAGAGCTGCGAATGAAACTGGACATAAGCAACTTCCTTCGCAAACCTTGGGAATCTCCACCGTCAGTTATTACCCCATACAATAAGGATAAACGCAAAACATGGAAATACTATGGTGTAAACGTACACGACTTTGCCTTTACTGCCGACCCTACCTACCGCATTGGAGAGGTTAGCTGGAATGGGATACAAATAGTTGCTCTTGTGCAAGAACCTCATGCTGCCGGTTGGTGGGATGCAGCAAACTTTACATCAAAGGTTATTAAAACATACTCTGAAGATTTTGGTATGTACGCATACCCTAAAATGGTTGTAGCCGATGCCCGCGATGGTATGGAATACCCTATGCTAACCCTTGATGGTGGCTTTACTCCTGATTATCACGGCCTGTTGGCGCACGAGGTTGGCCATAACTGGTTTTTTGGTATGGTAGGTAGTAACGAGACCTACCGAGCATCGTTAGACGAAGGCTTTACCCAGTTTTTAACTGCATGGTCGTTGATTAAGATTGATGGCGATACGCTAAAAGAAACCCGCCCGCAAAAGAAATACGTTAACAAATATACCCGCGATGATTTGGCCATAGACAGCCGCGTGTATTACCCTTATTTGCTTGATGCTGTTAGAATGGATGAGACTACCCTGAATACTCATTCTGACGATTTTAACGGAGCCCTTGCCCACGGAGGAGGATACCGCAACGTGTACTTTAAAACGGCTACCATGTTGTATAATCTACAATATGTTTTAGGCGATTCGCTATTTCTTGGCGCTATGAGCCACTACTTTAATAAGTGGAAAATTGCTCACCCGTATATGGAAGATTTCCGTGATGCTATTACGGAATATACAAAGACTGACCTTACCTGGTTTTTTGATCAATGGATAGAAACATCAAAGGTTATAGACTATAAGGTTGAGTGTGTTAAGAAAGTTAAAGGAGAGGACGATGCTTACGAAATTACCCTGAAACGCAACGGCAAAATGCAAATGCCAATAGATTTAAGGGTGGTGGGCAAAGATGGTAAGCAATACGATTATTACATACCCAATACCTGGTTTGAGAAAAGCACCACAGCTACCAAATTACCTAAGTGGTATGGTTGGGATAAAATCAACCCAACATATACATTCAAAGTAACTATTCCGGGCGGTGTAAAATCAGTACAAATAGACCCAAGCTACCGTTTGGCCGATAACTACATTTTGGATAACTCTAAAGGCATTAAAAAAACCGACCATTACTTTGATGCCCAAATACCTAATATGCCAAACTGGCGCCACCGAGAGGTGTATTGGAGGCCCGAAGTTTGGGGCAATGCCTACGACTTTTTAAAAGTTGGCTTCAATGTTAATGGTAACTATATGAACAGCCGCAAGGTGTTCGATTTTACCT
>JBIPNX010000312.1:0-3531 GCA_044378145.1 Flavobacteriales bacterium
CTGCGGTAATGCTAAAAGATGTTGATGCCAGCCTTAAAAACCAATTGGAAAGCAAAAACTGGGGCTTTACCCACATGGGAGAGGATATTTTTATGCAAATGAATCTAAATCCGGAGTGGAAAACCTTTGCCGACTATACCCAAAATCTTACCAAGAAATACGCTGCCCGCATACGCAAAATGCAGGAATCCAGAAAAGAATTAATCGTTAAAGAACTCAATCTAAGCGAGATAGAAGCTTACCTGCCTGATATTGAGCGCCTTTACCTTGATGTTTGCAGCCACTCATCGGTAAAAATGGGGGTTTTAAACGGCACATATTTCTTAAACATGAAAAAGAGCATGGGCGAGAAATTTGAGGTATGGGGTTGGTTTAAGGACGGGCAAATGCTGGCCTTTACCACATCGGTTATAGAAAATGGCGATTACGAGATATACTATATAGGCTATTCTGAAGCTGATAATAAAGCTTACTGCATATACCCCAACATACTAATACATGGGGTTGAGCGCACAATTTTCCTGCAAAAGAAAACCCTTAAACTGGGCCGCACAGCCTTAGAAGCCAAGGCCATTATCGGTTGCAAACCATTGTATCTGGATAACTACATCAAGCTAAAAAGCAAGCCTATGCAACTAGGCTTAAAATACATGCTAAAAGCCTTTGCAACAGAGCGTGGAAGCGAGTGGAAAAAACGCAATCCGTTTAAAGCTTAATTATAAACAAAACAGGGCAAAAAGCATACTTATTAACAGGCTTGGCAAAGTGGCTGAAAATGGCTACATTTGCGCGAAATTGAATAGCCTTATGACCCTAACCAGTACTAACTCAGCAGCGAAGCCGAGGGTTTCGCAAATGGCAGAAAATTTAATCGGCTCCGAAATCATTCGTATTGCCGCAGAAATTAACGAGCTGATGAAACAGGGCCAAAAGGTATATAACCTTACCATTGGCGACTTTGACTCTAATATCTTCCCAATTCCTGATTTCTTAAAAGAAGAAATTAAGGCTGCCCTTGATAATAACCAGACTAACTACCCTGTTGCTAACGGCATGTTAGAACTACGTGCTGCTGTTGGCCATTTTTTACAGCGTGTGCAGGGCGTTACTTTTGACAACGAAGAGATTTTAATATCTGCCGGTGCAAGGCCCCTTATATACTCGCTATATATGGCTGTTGTTGACCCGGGCGATGCAGTTATATTTCCTACCCCATCATGGAATAACAATCACTACTGCCACCTATCGGGTGCCAGACCAATAATGATTGAGACCCGTGCTGAAAATAACTTTATGCCTACGGCCGATGAAATCCGTCCGCATATTCAAGAAGCTACATTGTTAGCGCTATGTTCTCCGCTAAACCCAACAGGTACCACCTTTACCAAAGAGGGCTTAGAAGCTATTTGCGATTTGGTTGTTGAAGAGAATGCTCGTCGCGGCCCTAACCAAAAGCCATTATACCTAATGTACGACCAGATTTACTGGGCGCTTACCTACGGAGAAACCAAACATTACGACCCAATCAGCCTGCGCCCCGAACTGCGTGACTACACCATTTTTATCGACGGTTTGTCTAAAACCTTTGCCGCTACCGGCGTGCGTGTAGGCTGGGCTTTTGGCAGCAAATACATAATAGACAAAATGAAGTCTATTTTGACCCACGTAGGAGCTTGGGCACCAAAGGCTGAGCAAATTGCTACTGCTAAATTCTTAAAGAATGATAGTGAGGTTGATACCTACCTTGAAAGCTTTAAAGACGAGCTTAACTACCGTTTGGTTGAGTTTTACAAAGGCTTCTCTGACCTTAAGGCAGAGGGCTTTAAAGTAGATGCTATTGCCCCACAGGCTGCCATATACCTTACCGTTAAGTTTGATCTGCACGGAATGAAGAAGGCCGATGGAAAGGTATTGGAAACTACTAAAGACATTACATCGTACCTTTTAAACGAAGCTAAACTGGCCATTGTACCTTTTTATGCTTTTGGATCAAGCGATAACTCTCCTTGGTACCGTTTATCTGTAGGAGTTAGTAAGAAAGAAGAAATACCTGCAGTTATAGAGAATTTACGTAGCGCTTTAGCTAAATTATCATAAGCCAAGTAATGCCACAAAATTATTGTATTATTATGGCTGGCGGTGTAGGTAGCCGTTTTTGGCCCCTTAGCCGCACCGAAAAGCCAAAACAATTTTTAGATATTCTGGGTACAGGAAAATCGTTGTTACGTATGACGTTTGAACGGTTTTCTAAAATAATGCCCATTGACCGCATTTATATTGTTACCAATAACGATTACCTAGAGCTGGTTAAGGATGAACTGCCCGAAATGGCTGTATCTAACATTATTTGCGAACCTGCACGCCGAAATACGGCTCCCTGTATTGCTTACGCCAGCTACAAAATCAGCGCTATAGACCCTGATGCTGTTACGGTAGTAACCCCATCGGACCACCTGATACTTAACGAAGACATATTTCTTGATAATATAATGCTTGGGTTAGAAAGCGCTGCTAAAACAGAAAGCCTTATGACCATTGGCATTAAGCCTACAAGGCCCGATACCGGTTACGGTTATATCCAGTTTAGTCCTAAAAATGTTGCAGGATTAGATAATTCTATAAAGAAAGTAAAAACATTTACTGAGAAACCCGAGCTTGAGCTGGCCAAAGCCTTTGTTGACAGTGGTGAGTTTGTTTGGAACGCGGGTATTTTCATTTGGTCGCTAAAGAATATACTGGCTGCTTTTAACGATTACCTACCCGAAGTAAACGACTTGTTTAAAGAAAACCTGAAAGTTTACAATACCAATAAAGAGTGGGACTTCATACGCCAAACCTATTTGGTATGCCCGGGTATATCTATAGATAACGGCATATTAGAAAAAGCCAAAAATGTACTGGTAATAGAAGCTGGCTTTGGCTGGAGCGATTTAGGTACATGGGGATCAGTATACGAGCAAACGAAAAAAGACAAAACCGGTAATGCTGTTATTGGCAAACACGCAATGTTCTATAAGTCTAATAATTGTATGGTGCGCATGGACAATAACAAGCTTGTTGTTATACAAGGCCTTGAAGATTATATAGTTATTGACACAGAAAGCGCATTGCTAATTTGCAAAAAAGAGGCTGAACAGGAAATAAAAGAGATAGTAAACCAGGTTAAAATTGAAAAGGGCGAAGAGTTTGTATAGCCATATCCAATTTCACACTTAACATTTCGAGCTTCTGCTCACTTCTCTGTTAATAATTCCTTAATGTATTAGTCGATACTAAAGCAGATTTGCACAAAATTTGCTCTATTCCCTTTAACATTTATTTAGCAACGTAATACATTGAAAAGAGCAGCGCTTTTAGTTTCGTTTATCCTTACCGTAGTATTAATAAAAGCCACTATTAACTGGCAAAACGGGCCATCGCCACGTAAGGCTGAAGTACCTCCTGCGGTTACAGAGAAAGTTGACCCTGCATTTTTATACGAGAATGCTAAGTGGGCCGACTCGCTAATAAAAGTAATGACTCCGGAAGAGC
>JBIPNX010000313.1:0-3530 GCA_044378145.1 Flavobacteriales bacterium
CTGCCATTATTATAATGTTCCAAATAGTATATAAAAGCCCGCTTAACATCGCTGTAAGCAGTATCAAAAGCAGCAATTCCATCTTCAGCATGTTTAGAATAGTAGGCAGTAAGCTGAGCCTGGCGGTATTTGGGTATATACATTCGGCCTGCGGCATTAAACGCGGTAGCCTGGTATTTTATGGTGGTATTGGTTATACGCTTATTCAGGGTTTTATTTTCAATATTGGCATTCCATAAATAGTCATCATCGGCCTTACCTGTAAATATGGTTGGGTAAATAAAAAAAACATCGGCCTTAAGGGTATCTTCTTTGGTATACTCTTCTTTCTTTTGTCCCATTACCATATCAGCCATATCGTTTTGAGCAGGCAATGCAAACCAGTTGTCCTTTTTAGAATAGTCGGGGGCAGCGGGTGTTGGTACCGTGTTAAACCTGTCTTTGACGGTATACATGCGGCTGCGGCAGGCAGGTATTAAGCCCGTAAGTAATACAACTAAAGAAAAAAGCACTATCTTTCTCATACATTAGGCTTTATGCATTGTAAAAATGTTTTGCATCTAGGCTAATATGCAAACTATTTTTTACTTTGCGAATTTATAAAAGGATTGCACGATGAGAAGAACAGCTACATACTTATTTTTTACTGCTCTATTAATTTGTTTTATAACTACGGTTAACGCCCAGGTAATTAGCGGTTCCGTTAAAGACAAAACCACCGGCGATGCCCTTATTGGGGCTACGGTGGTAGTTAAGGGTACCGGCATTGGTACAGCTGCCGATATTGACGGCAACTTTAAGTTTGATGCCAAAGCAACTCCTCCGTTTACTGTAAGTGTCAGCTTTTTAGGATACAAAGCACAGGATATTACTATTAACGACGTTACCCTAAAGCTGAATATCAAGATGGAAGCCGCAGGTGTGGAAATTAAAGGTGCAGAAGTTATTGATAACCGCATTGGAGAAAAAGCCCGCGAAAACCCACTAACGGTTGAAGCCTTAGACCTTGTTGCAATTAAAGAAACCCCGTCCGCTAACTTTTACGATGGTTTAGGCCAGTTAAAAGGGGTTGACGTAAACTCTGCCAGTATTGGCTTTAAGGTAATCAATACCCGTGGTTTCAACAGCACATCGCCAGTACGTTCGTTACAAATTATTGATGGGGTAGACAACCAGGCTCCCGGCCTTAACTTTTCGCTAGGTAATTTTTTGGGAGCATCGGAGCTTGATGTACTGAAGGTAGACCTTGTGCAAGGTGCTGCAGGTGCTTATTATGGCCCCAATGCTTTTAATGGTGTTATATCTATGACTACCAAAAGCCCGTTTGCTTTCCCCGGCCTGTCTATAATGGCTCGTGGTGCCGAGAGGTTCTTGTTTGAAGGCTCTGTGCGTTATGCCCAGGTGTTTAAAAACAAAAAGGGCGACGATAAATTTGCCTATAAGCTAAACTTCTATTATTTACGTGCGGATGACTGGCGTGCAACCAATTATGACCCAACTCCGCAGTCGGTAGCGGGCCGCAACAACCCAGGAGGATATGATGCCGTTAACCGTTATGGTGATGAAATTGCCTCAGAAACATCTCCCGGTCAAAGTGTAACATTACCCGGTTTGGGCACTTTTTACCGCAGGGGCTATAACGAGGAAGACGTAGTAAACTATAATACCCGTAACATTAAGGCTAATGCGTCTTTACATTATAAGTTAAATCCTGATGTTGAACTATCGTATACAACCAGCTTTGGCTCGGGCACTACGGTTTATCAGGGAGAGAACCGCTACAGCTTAAAAGATATTTTATACTTCCAAAACAAGTTGGAGGTTAAAAAAGAAGACAAGTGGTTTGTACGCGCGTATGCTACTAACGAGGATGCGGGCAACTCTTACGACGCGGTACTAACGGCTTTCCGCCTGCAAAACCTGTCTAAGTCAGACAACAGCTACTTTAACAGCTACACCCAATACTGGAATAATGTTATTAAGCCATTGGCCGAAGATTTACCCGGCTATCCGGCTTTTACATTTCCTGTACCACCAAACTATGCACAGCAAATAGATTCTGTTGTTAACGCATATCCTGATTCGCTAATAAAATGGCATGGTATGGCTGCTGATTTTGCAGCGCAACCTGCACAGTTCTCTAACGAGAAACCTTTTTATGAGCCGGGTACTGCCCGTTACGATTCTGCCTTTAAAGCCATTACATCAACTCCTGTAAACCAGGGAGGTTCAAGGTTGGTAGATAAATCGGCTTTGTATCATTTGCATGGGCAGTACAAGTTTACCCCTAAGTTTATGGATATTACCGTTGGAGGTAACTTCCGCTTATATACACCTAATTCAGGCGGTACCATTTTTAGCGATACCGCAGGCCGGAAAATTACCAACTATGAGTTTGGTGTCTATACCGGTTTAGAGAAGAAAATATTTAAAGAGAAACTCAAAATTAACCTAACAGCACGATTAGATAAAAACCAGAATTTTGATTTCCTTGTATCGCCGGCTGCTTCGTTGGTGTATTCGCCCGATGATAAAAACACATTCCGTGTTTCGTTCTCATCAGCCATACGTAACCCAACCCTTGCCGACCAATACCTTTATTATAACGTAGGCCGCGCTATACTGCTGGGAAATATCACAGGTTACGATTCATTGGTAACAGTAGAGTCTGTACGCAGCTATTTAACCGGTAGTGGATCAGGCCTGCCTGACCCAACCTTGTTGGTGTACCAGAAAATAGATCCTATTCGTCCGGAGAAAGCACGCACCGTAGAAGTGGGTTACCGTGGTACGTTATTTAACCACTTGTATGTAGATGCCGGTTACTATTATACCATATACAAAGATTTCATCGGTTTTAAACTGGGTGCCGATATTAAAGTTGGCCCAACAGGCTTCCCCGATTATTTGCAGGTTTACCGTGTATCAGCAAATACCAAAGACCTTGTTAATACTCAAGGTGTAAATATCGGGTTGACGTATTACTTCTTAGAGAAGTACTCAATTATCGGTAACTACTCGTGGAACAAGCTGGACCGTCGCGGCTCTACAGACCCTATTATCCCGGCCTTTAACACTCCGGAGCATAAATTTAATATAGGTTTCAACGTCCGCGATTTTGCCATTGGCAAGTTTGAACATAACGGTTTTAACATCAATTATAAATGGATAGAGGGCTTTACATTTGAAGGAGCCCCGCAGTTTACCGGTGCTATTCCTACTTACGATATGCTAGATTTGCAGGTAAACCATAAGGTAACCAAGATAAACACTGTGTTTAAGTTAGGTGCACAAAACGTGCTTAATAACAAACGCGCGCAGGTATTTGGTGGCCCTGCAATTGGTCGCTTAATCTACTTCTCGTTGGTATACGAAATGTCGCCTAAGCGTTAATAATACAAGCTTGTATGCAATATTTATCAGAGCAGCGCCAATTTAGGCGTTGCTCTTTTGCTTTAGCAATAACCTATAAGCTAAAAACTATATATTTGCTGCGGATATTTGGATTAGGAACTAATGAAGAAAGAAGT
>JBIPNX010000314.1:0-3528 GCA_044378145.1 Flavobacteriales bacterium
CAGGAATTTACAAAGCCATGCGCTATTTGCTAAGGTTGAAGCAAGCCCCCAGGTAGCCATTTGGTCCATAAGCATGTTGCGTATGGCATACCCTTCTTGCCAGCTAACGCCATACTTTACAAACCCGGTTGTAAAATACACCCATACTATCTGTAGAGTTAATACCAGGCAAATAATCATGTGGGGCTGCTTGTAAACCGTGGCTTTGTTAAACCAAAGCCTTTGGCCAACCGGTAAAAAGCACGACCAAAACAACAACTGGAAAGAGAAAAACTCAAAACCAAATACAAAGCTTGAAGTGCCCTGCAACAGGTTCCAATATAAAAAGGTAAGGCCTATAGAAAAAATGCGGTAGTATTTACCCCATATATAGCCTGCACAAAATATTAGGGCTACTACTATAAATGCCTTGCTAAAGAAATCGTTACGGATATAATCAAAGATGGAGAACGAGGCAGGCCCGTTCATTTTTTGCATAACATCGCCCGGAATAATGGAGTGCTCTCCATATAACTCTACCGCATAGCCAAAACGCAATAAAAGGTTATATATCAAACTAATACCAAGCAAAACCTGGAACCAACCGATTGAGCGGTGGTCGAAGCGTAAAAATTCAAACCTGCTTGTATTTTTCACCTTAGGGTTATGGACAAATGGGCGTCTAAGTTATAAAAAATGAGGCACAGGTAAACATGGTTTGGGTATTTTAAGGTCTTTCTAATAGTGTTTAAATAAGACGTAGAATATACTTTTTACTTTAGACATAAAGCTATGCCAAAGTTTATCAACAAAGTGGCCGCTTACCCCTTTAAACACAATTAAAAGCGTATCTTTGCACGCTTTTTTAAAACATACATGGCACTCATAAAATCAATTTCGGGTATAAGGGGCACAATTGGCGGTAAAGCCGGCGATGCCTTAACCCCATACGATATAGTTAAGTTTTCGGCAGCATACGGAACTTGGATAAAACAACGCAGCGGTAAAAAAGCTAAAATTGTTATTGGCCGCGATGCACGCATTTCGGGCGAGATGGTACGAAGCCTTGTTAGCGGTACCCTTATTGGTTTGGGTATTGATGTTGTTGACCTTGGCCTGTCTACCACCCCAACGGTAGAAATTGCAGTACCTGAGGAAAAGGCCCAAGGCGGCATTATTATTACCGCCAGCCATAACCCAAAACAGTGGAACGCCCTTAAGCTGCTTAACGAGAAAGGCGAGTTTATTAGCGATGCCGACGGCAAAGAGGTTTTAGCCCTTGCCGAAAGTGATGGCATTAGCTTTGCCGAAGTAACACAGATTGGCAAATACACCCAGAACAACGATTACCTTCAAAAACACATAGATAAGATATTGGCCCTGGCGCTGGTAGATGTTGAAGCCATTAAAAAGGCTGAGTTTACAGTAGCTGTTGATGCCGTTAACTCTACCGGTGGCATTTTTGTACCCGAGTTGCTTACCGCTCTTGGGGTTAAAAAGGTTATAAAACTATACTGCGACCCTACGGGCGATTTTCCACACAACCCGGAGCCATTGCCTGAAAACCTGTTGGATATTGCCAAAGAGGTTAAAAAGAGCAAAGCCCATTTAGGTATTGTGGTTGACCCTGATGTTGACCGCCTTGCTATTGTTTGCGAAGATGGCGAAATGTTTGGCGAAGAATACACCCTTGTTGCTGTTGCCGATTATATATTGAAGAATAACAAAGGCAATACGGTTTCTAATATGTCATCGACCCGCGCCCTGCGCGACGTTACCCAAAAACACGGCGGTACTTACGAAGCATCTGCCGTTGGCGAGGTTAATGTGGTTGAGTTGATGAAAAAGAACAAAGCCGTAATTGGTGGCGAAGGCAACGGAGGTATTATATACCCTGAGCTACATTACGGCCGCGATGCTTTAGTTGGTATAGCATTGTTCCTTACGCATTTGGCAAAGTCGGGCAAGTCGTGCTCTAAACTACGCTACGAGTACCCTAACTACTACATCTCTAAAAATAAGATTGAGCTTACCCCAGAGATTAATGTTGATGAAGTACTGGAACGTATTAAAGAGAAATACAAAAAGTACCCTGTAAATACTGTAGACGGTGTTAAAATTGAGTTTGATACCGAGTGGGTGCACCTGCGCCGTTCTAATACCGAACCTATTATCCGCATTTATGCCGAAAGTGCAAACGAGGTAACAGCAGATACCTTAGCCCGCAAAATTATTACTGATATTAAAGAGGTAATTAAGGCTGAGATATAATTCTCCTATAGTTCAACTCCGCTCACCATGACGGAGAGAAATAAAATTACAAAGCCCCTTTCGGGGCTTTTTTTATTATCTATTTTTTTTAGCTCTCCCCATGCAAAGGGGGAGTACTCGCGCCGACGGCGTGAGGGAGGGGGTGAATCTAACCTGCCGCTCTTTGCAGCCTGTCATTAATAGCCAAACCCAATCCACTATTGGGGAATTTGGTTGCTATTACAAACTCCACATCCAACATATCTGTTTTGCGCAATGCGGCAAATAGCTTTTGGGCTGCTTCGTTTATACTTCCGGTTTTAGAAAGTAGCAATTGGTTTTCGTGTTTTACTTTATCGTGCAGGGTATCAAAGCCAATAAAAGCAACGTTGGTATAATCAACATCACTTGGCTCGGTGCCTTGTATGTATAGTTTTTTACCGGGGGCGTAGTGGCTTTTTAACTGTCCGGGTGCGCGCGGGTCAGACGATGAGTTTATCTGCAACTCAACATGGCCGGCCACGCCTTCAATATCATCAACACTTAACCCACCCAAACGGTAAATAATGGTCTTGCCTTCTTCAAAACCAACAATGGTAGATTCTAAGCCAACCAAACTAGGGCCACCATCTAAAATATAATCTACCACATTACCTAAGTGCTGCTCAACATGCTGTGCAGTTGTTGGGCTAACATACCCAAACGGGTTTGCGCTGGGCGCTGCCAATGGAAAATTTAATTCCTGCAACAGGTTAAGAGTAAGCGGGTGGTTAGGTATACGTACCGCAACAGTATCCAATCCCGATGTTACAATGTCAGGTATCTTCTCTTTATTCCGCTCCAGCAATATGGTAATTGGTCCCGGTGCAAAAGCATCGAACAACTTACGGGCACGGGCAGGTATATCGTTTACAAAACCGGCTGCCGCTTCAAGGGAATGTGTATGCACAATCAGCGGATCGAAAAAGGGCCTGTTCTTAGCTTCAAATATTTTTACCACCGCATTAGGGTCAAACGCATTGGCAGCCAAACCATACACGGTTTCGGTAGGTATGCCTACCAAACCACCTTGTGCTAAAATGCGCGCAGCAAGGCTTATGTCGACTCCAATTTTATTCATCAATTATAAACTATTCTAACCCTTGCATACGGTTAACAAAATCTTTCTTTTTACGGTCGGTACCCAGATTAAAGCGGTAAGGCTTTTCGCCGTTCTTGGTATCAAGGGCGCGCTTCTCAGGGTCAACACCTTTTATCACATCGTTAAATGCGGCAGAGCCCGAAAGTGCCTGCATTTCT
>JBIPNX010000315.1:0-3524 GCA_044378145.1 Flavobacteriales bacterium
GCACCATGCCTTTACCGTTAATGGTGTTTTTAATGCCTAAACCATGCGCCACCTCGTGGAACATAACGGTGCTGAAGAATGCATCAAACGTAACGTTAGCGCGTTGCGACGGGTCTATCAACTCATCGGCAATAGGCATCATAATTTTATCAAACTTAGCACGCATTGCGTTTTTAAGTTGCAGGCGGCGGGTGCCTTTTTTAAGCTGCACATTCTCATCGTTTGGCAGGTTTACGGCAATGGTTTTGCTGCCCGCGTTGCAATCGCCGGCGTAGTACACAACATCGTAAGCGCCAAGGTCGCTGTCCGATCCTGCTTTCTCAGCTTTGTACTTAGCATCAACGGGAAGGCCTGCCTGAAGTTCAGGAAGCATAGCGGCATATTTAGCCAGCTTCTCGCTCCATGTTTTATCTTTAATCAGGATGTATGCCTCGTGCGATGTACGGTAGCCAAACAGTTTGTCTTCGTAGCTTTCAATAGGGCCTACCACAAAATCGATGGTGTTGTTTTTCATATCCAGCCAAGCAAAGTCGCTGGCCTGGTAATCATCAGTGCGCAAGGCTTGCGCACGCAGGGTAAGGTATTTCTTAAGGCCTGCATCGTCGGCGTATTTAGCGGCGCTGTCTATAAGTGCAGCGGCACGGTCAATCTTCTCTTTAAAATATTCGTGATAAGGCACTGTCTTCAGCTTACCTGCATCATCGCGGCGAACCATGCTGTACAGGCCTTTTTTGTTTGGCGATGTCCATTTCTCAAACTCGTCCTTGGTCATATCCTTCGGGTAGAAGTTGGCGCCTTCGGGCTTTTTGCCAACGCCTTTTACAAAGGGTTTGTCGTCATTTAAGCGCTCCCACGGGCCGTAGTTAATCATGGCGTAGCGGCGAATTTTCTCGTCTTTAATGGAATCTAAAAAAGCATTTTTACCACCCAGGCTTTCTTCCCAAAACAGCTCGTCCATAATATCAGCTACCTGAAACATAAAAGGCAACATTTTACGGTCGTTCTCGCTAAGGCCTTTAATATCGGCAGTTAGCTGTACTGTTACCAGTTGGCCAATTTTTGCCTCAATAGAGGTGTCTTCGCCGGCTGCACCGGTAGTTTTATCATCGGCACCTTTAGGGCCACAGCCTGCAAACAGGGCAACGGCGGCGCATAAAAAAGAAACTTTGTAAATGCTTTTCATGGTATTGCTTAATTAGGACATCAAAACTACTAATATTTTGCATACTATCCCCTTACCCCGTCTTCGTTGCACTCAGACACCCCTCTCCATGCACATGGCCAGGGGTTAGGGGGTGAGGGTAAAAACCGGCAAACATCTGCAGCGTTTTATAGTTTGATTGATGAATACTTTGATTTCTTAACTAATATGTACTTTAGTTAGCAATACGCAGAGTGGCAGGTGACGCCCCCGAAGCATCGGGAGCTTTAACACCTGCCACGGCAGGAAAAGGTAGCTAAGGGTTGGGGATATATTAAAGCCCCATTACCGGTCTGAATCACCATTGTCTTTGTTGTCATTCTTTCTTGGTTCTTTAAACAACATAATTACAAATATTAAAATGACATTAATAAGATAAATATAAAAGGCTGAATCGTTTTTCCATCCTATATTGAACAGTGTGTGACTGTATGTTAAATAAAAATATAATATAATAAAAATTAAATCAGTTAGATTTAATTTAAATTTATAAAAATTATAGCAGGACTTAATAACAATTGCTGAACAAACGACAAGTGCTAGTTGTTATGATATGAATATAATATAATTATCCGCATACCAAGTTAAAAACAAATATACGAGCAAATGTATAGCAACTAGATATGATTGAATATCTCTAATTTTCAGTTTTTTTATCATATGTGTTAAATTGAACTATTTCTGGATTAACATCAATAAGTGAAGTAACATACCCTGATACTATACCAACATAAGGATTTTTGGAAAGCAATGTAACTGCTGAACCTAAGCCCAATGATATATTTTGGTTGAATTTTTAGCATAAGTCTGCGAAGGGCTTTCTCCTGTCTCATTTTTGTAATTTTTCCGCCGTGGCAGGTGTTTAGTGCAACGTCACCTGCCACTTCTAAGCCTGTGTTTTTGTATTCAATTTTAAAACTACTAAGTTTTATGCATTGGCGGTTATATTTTTTACATATTTGCTGCTATTGTAAATGAGGGGATTAGCTGTAAAATATATTGTACCCATTATGGTGTTGCTTGCCTGCATAGGTTTTGCACCGGCAAAAGCGCAGCTTGCCTTTACCAACCCGCAGGTTTATACTACCAATAATGGCCTTTCGCAAAGCTCGGTGTATGCCATAGTACAAAGCAAACGGGGTTATATGTGGTTTGCCACCGGCGATGGTATTTGCCGTTTTGATGGCCGCGAGTGGAAAACCTACCGCAACAATTTTACTTACAAGGGCAAGCCTGCCAGCAACCTTTACAATACTAATTTGCATACCGATGCTAAGGGTACACTTTGGTTTTCAAACTCATCGGGGGCGTACTACATAAAGCCGGAAAGTAATGCCATAAACTACTTTTGCCCCAATGCCGATACAGGTAAATTCTTTAACCATATTATAAGCCTATTGGGTGTACAAAATGGCAACACTGTATGGATTGCAGGGAACGGATACTTGTACAATTTTAATACCGAAACTAACAAAACCATAGCATATAATTATACGCAATACACCTATAACCAATCTCCATCCATATCAGCATCATTATTAACGGAAAATAAAATATACCTGGGGGCATTTAACCGCATAATAATTTTCGACATTAAAACCGGTAGTTTTTCTTCAATAAATATAGAAGGTAAAGGGATTTTTACACCCTTGGATATGGAAGAGTTTAATGGGAATATCTACATGTCGTCAACAAGGGGCGTTTATCAAATAGTAGACAACAAGGCGCTTAAAAATACTTCCATTAATTATCAGGTTGGCAGGTTTTATAAGAAGGCTACTAACGAACTCTTTATTACCTCTGCCGAAAATAATTTAGTTGCACTATACAATACTCAATCTAATACAGTTGCTACGTATAAACTGCCGGCGGCAATTGAGCAAAATACCATAAATATAAACTGCTATTATTACGACAGGAATAATAACTTATGGATAGGCACTGAAGGAAGCGGTGTAATAAAAACCGACCAGAAAAATTATGCGTTCAGGGTTATTAATAGAGAGACGAATGGAATTAGCTCTAATTTTATAAAAGGGCTTTTACGGTATGATAAAGATATTGTATTGGTTGGTACAGCTAACGCGGGGTTAAATATTTATAACCGTAAAACCGGGCAAAATAAAGTTGTATTGAAAGAGAGGAATATTGATTTTATTTTTAAAGATAGCAAGCAACGAATATGGATTGGCGCTGACGTAGGTGTTTATTTAGCTGATAAGGGCCTCGATTTTCAAAAGCAAAAATTGCAGGCATTAGATACTCTTATACCCGGCAGTAATTTTGTGTTTTGTATTAACGAGTCGCCCGATGGTACCATATA
>JBIPNX010000021.1:0-12893 GCA_044378145.1 Flavobacteriales bacterium
AAACACAATACCACCAACGCTAATGTATACTACCGCTTATCATACCGACGATTTAAGCAAACTGTCTTTTCTTGTGACCGGTGGCGCAGGCTTTGTGGGCAGCAACATTGTTGAATATCTGCTAAAACAAGGCGCAAAAAAGGTACGCGTTTTAGATAACCTTTCTCAAGGATATATAGAAAACCTGGAAGAGTTTAAAACCAACGCAGCGTTTGAGTTTATTAATGGCGACATTACCAACCTTGACGATTGCCGTAACGCCTGCGACGGGATAGATTATGTTACCCACCAGGCCGCCCTGGGCTCGGTGCCGCGGTCTATTAAAACCCCCGAAAAAACCAATGCGGCCAATGTTGATGGCTTTTTAAATATGCTTATTGCTGCACGAGATGCCAATGTTAAGCGTTTTGTATACGCCAGCTCATCATCGGTGTATGGAGACAGCCCGGCATTGCCTAAAATTGAGGAGCAAATAGGTAAGCCATTATCGCCTTACGCGGTATCTAAATATGTAAACGAGTTGTATGCCGATGTATTCCACAAATGCTACGGCATGGAAGTTATAGGCCTGCGCTACTTCAATATATTCGGTCCAAAACAAAGCCCCAAAGGCGCATACGCTGCGGTTATCCCCTTATTTATTGATGGGATATTTAAAAATGAAGCCCCCTATATTAATGGCGACGGCGAGCAAACCCGCGACTTTACCTTTGTAGAGAATGCCGTACAGGCTAACATTAAAGCCATGTTTAGCACCCACCCAAAAGCTGTTGGGCAGGTGTACAACGTAGCCGTTGGCGAGCGCATTTCTATCAACTATTTGTTTGACGAACTGGCCCGCAATGCAGGCTCTGAACTTAAAGCAAACCACCGCGACGACAGGGAAGGCGATATTCGCAACTCACTAGCCGATATTTCTAAGGCGCAGGAGCTTCTAGGCTACAACCCGCAAATTAAAGTAGGCGAGGGGCTTAAAATAACCCTTGATTGGTTTACTAGCCAGCGCTAACAGGAGCTGTATTTTTTTGCTTACTACTCATATGTGTTGTAGTATTACACCGTGGTAACTATCGAGCAATTTCGTGAGCTGGCAATGAGCTTTCCGGAGGCGGAAGAGGTACCGCATTTTGAAATACCATCGTTCAGGGTTAAGAAGAAAATATTTGCAACCCTTAACATGAAAGAGAACAGGTGTTGCCTTAGGTTTAACGAGATTGACCAAAACGTTTTTTGCTCGTTCGACAGTTCAGTTATTTACCCTGTACCCAACAAATGGGGCAAGTTTGGGTGGACACTAATAAACCTGGGCATGGTTAAGATTGAAATGCTGGAAGATGCTTTAACAACATCGTACTGCACGGTGGCCCCAAAAAAGTTGGCGGCACAGGTAATGGAAAAATATCAGGAAGAATAAATGGGGCTGTTTTCAAACATATTCGGAAGTAAGAAAAAGGAGGAGGTTTTGCCGCCCGCCGATTATGGGCTTGTAAAGGCCGATATGCACTCGCATTTAATTCCGGGGATAGACGATGGGGCGCAGACGCTGGAAGAAAGCATAGAGCTTATAAAGGGCCTAAAAGAGCTGGGTTTTACCACGCTGATTACCACCCCGCATATTATGAGCGATTTTTACCGCAATAAACCCGAAACCATACTACCGGGGCTAGACCTTGTGCGCAACGAAATCGAAAAGCAGGGCCTGGGCATTACCATACACGCCGCGGCCGAATATTACCTTGATGCCGATTTTGAAAAAAAGCTGAAAGACCTGAAGCTGATGTCGTTTGGCAAGGAGAACTACCTGCTGTTTGAACTATCATACCTAAACAAACCCGAAAGCCTTACCCGCGTTATTTTTGAACTGATACGCCAAGGCTACAAACCCATACTGGCCCACCCAGAGCGCTACCCCTATTTTTACGATAAGTTTGAAATATATAAAGAGATTGTAGACCGCGGGGCTTTACTGCAGCTCAACACAAACTCGTTAACCGGTTATTACTCTCCGGGCGCAAAAGCCATAGCTGAGAAATTGATTACTGAGGGATTGATAGAGTTTATAGGCACCGATACCCACAAAACCGGCCACATAAACGCGCTTAAAATGGCCAGGCAAAGCCCGTATTTATTCAGGTTGATTGAAAGCGGAAAGTTGAAAAATTTGAGTTTGGCTGAAAGCTAAACATCGCCCTCTTTATAGAACATAAGCCTGCCGGGCAGGCAGTCGAACCCGTCGGTTTTGGCATTGAAAGAGCCCGAAAGCATCCATCGGCCCAACTCGGGGTTATACACCACAAACGATTCTACATTTTTATAGCACCAGGTATAGCCGGGTTTATAAACGGCATCGTTCATGGTCTTTTCGGCATAGGTAAAATTCAACCCATCGTAGCTGCCTTCCATTTGCCAGTCGCTGTAGTAATTTTCATCGTTATACCAGAAAATGTAGCAGTGGCCCACAATTTTATCTCCATGTTGCTCTACGGTCATAACCGCTTTGTACACCATGTCAGAGTCGTTTGGGTTTAAGAAGTTCTTTTGGTAAAATGCCCCTTTCCACACCCCCGAAATGTCGGCAAGCGATGCTGAGCCCTGGCTATTTGCAGCCAAAGAACACAAACAAAAAACGGATAAAAGGAAGCTTTTCAAACCCAATGTTAAATTAATGTTAACACATCTTTAACGCTAAGTTATGAAAAAGGTTTATGAAAATGCATATCCACCGGTGTGGATAGCCAAAATCTTAACATTGGGTTTAATTAAACCATTGTTAATCAGGCTGTAAAGCCCATAAAAAAGTTTTGCTGTGTACACCATGTCCAGCGGAATTTGGTTCACTTCCTCAAACCGCTGCTTAAAGGCAAGCAATTCGGAGGTGGTTTTTGCGTACCCCCCGAAATGGTAATCGGTATTGATAGACCAACCCTTGGTATGGCCCACGTATTTTTCTACTTCGGTGCTCAAGGTGTCTTCGCCTTTTAATACAGAAAACCCCATGTACTCAGTATTGTGCAAGGCAGAGGTAACCAAGCCTGCCAAAGTAGTTCCCGTGCCACAGGCACAACATATAATATCAAACCCTTCCACGCCCGCCATTATCTCCGAAGCCCCTTTAACACCAAGGGCGTTTGCTCCGCCTTCGGGTACTAAAAAGAACGGGCCAAACAAACTGCTTAGCCGACTAATAAATTTTGTTTCTGTCTTCTGTTTATATTCCTCCCGACTTACAAAATGAAGTTGCATTCCCTGCTCAACACAAAATTTTAATGAAGGAGAAAGTGTTTCAGGCGTTAATTCATGACCCCGCACAACCCCAATGCATTTTAGGCCTTTTTCTTTGCAATAGGCAGCCGTTGCCACCAGGTGGTTGCTCCAGGCCCCGCCAAAGGTTAACAGGGTGTTTTGGCCCTGTTTCTGTGCTTCCTCAACATTGTAAATAAGCTTGTACAGCTTGTTACCCGAAACATAAGGGTGGATTAAATCATCGCGCTTAACATAAAGCTCAGCCTCCGATGAAGTAATCAACGGGTCAGTAATACGGTCTATGCGGGTGTTAAAGTTCACAACCGCTAAATTATACTACTATACTACTAATTGGTTATAGGTTATGCGGATTTAAATGATAAACCTTAGCTGCATGAAGAAACAACTGATTTTACTTGCTATAGCAATGCTACCGTTTTTAGCTAATGCGCAAACAGCTACGGACTTTTTAAACTTTGGCCAAATAAACGACCAGCTTACCAAGCCCGCTTGCATAGCCTTATTTGGCAAGCCCGATGCAGAAAAGAATGACAGCAAAGTAAACAGCATAACCTACTACTTTAAACAAGGAGGCACAGACAATGATGGTTCTTTTCTTTTTTCTTTTGATAAAGATGGCGCACTATTATCCTATATAATCACCACAGACAACCTGTTTACCGCAGACCTACCTTTTGTTGAGACCTGGCTGAAATCAAAATTTAAAATAACCGATGACTTTGCAAAGCTGTTTTATTATAATGAACAACAACTGACAGACAGGTTTATTATCATGGGCCTTTTGCTAATGAAAGGCAGCCACGATAAAACCTCTACCCAATACACCGGCTTATTACAATCTGAAGGCCTGTTGGTATCTATTAAAGTAGGAAGCGAAAAATCGCCAGCAAAAGGCCATCTCCAACAAATACTTGTTGGGTATAACCGCTATTAAATAGGCGCGTTATTGGGGTTGGTAGTACGTACCGAAACGGCGGCGGATTTTGTTGCGTAAACCTCATTACCTTTGCACCCATGAGCGACGACATGAGCGGCTTTTCGCCCTTGGGTAAATTACAGCCCGGCGACTATTACAAAACCGAAGAAGGGTACATTGTGTTTACAGAGCAATACCTGCTTAGGCGAGGCTATTGCTGCAAAAACGGTTGCCGCCACTGCCCTTATGGTTTCAACAAATCTAAAGGTGATTTTGATAAAGAGAAGAAGTAAAAGCCCCGCACAAGGCAGGGCTTTAAAAATCAGTTTATAATAAGGTGTTATTTGCCGATGGATTTTGTAAGCTCTTTCACTTCATTTTTCCCTAAACCCCCCAACATTTGAGGGTAGCGTGTATAAATATAATCACCTGTTTTTGAGTTTATAATATTAATAGCCCGCATTCCCAAGCCGGTCTTATACAGTATGTAATAAAATGGTTTGTTGCTATTCAAAATCTTATAGCTCAACTCTTCTTGGCCCAATATTTCGTAGTGGTAAGGGTATCCGTCAAAAAGATATTTGTCACCATCGGTAACCCATTCAGGTATAAACAAAGTGTCGTTCTTTAGTTTGGACAATTCGTCTGTTTTGGTAACCCTTAAACCGTAGGGCATATCTTTTCCCTCTCCCATAGCAGTAGTCATACGTTGTATATAATTCGCCACAAGTCCAGGGGTCCAATACGGCGCCTGGCTATAATCGTGGTCAGCAGCCTCGTAAAGGTCAATAAGCTTATATGATGGCTTTTTACCTTCGCCGGTATTATGGAAATACATTACCACGCTTACAATAACGTCGCGCTGTTTATTTGAGGGGGATCCGTCTTTCTTTTTTAAAAAGCCGGGTTCGCACATCCAAAGCTCAAAATGGCCTTCAACATAATCTGTCCGTGTATTATTAGCAACGTAGCTGTTGTTAGACTCTGTAAGTGTTAAAAAAGAACTTGTGGCGTCATAGTGCGCAGGCATTTCGTCCTCGGTAATAAAATCAATAGCAGAAAACGTCCAGTATTTCTTAAAAACGGCTATAAAATTCTGCGATTGTTTTGATTTTGGGTTTTGCATAACTACGTATGTTGTTCCCTTTTTGACATCGGGTAGGCGCTTACTGTTTTTTATTGCCAACTGCGCATTAAGAGCGGTTGCTAAAACAAGGAAAAAGAAAGTAAAGACTAAGTGTTTCATGGTTTGTGTTTTATATGGTACCAAAATAGTAAAAAACAAAACCCCGCCAAATAATCAGCGGGGCTTTCAAAATCATTGTATTGTAATTAATTAATGCCCATGCCCATCATGGCTGCCGTGACCGTGGTTGCCCAAAGGATAGTTGCTGAAAGTATAGGTATAACTACCTCTGTTTCCACACATTGGTGGGTCGTAAACTATACTTGCCGATTGCCCCTGCAATTTTAAAACACAGAACTGTAAAAGTGCGGTTTTTATAAAACGTGCAATCATGGTTTAATGGTTAATTACGTTTAATAAACTTGGTTTTTAAAACCCCTTTATCTGTATGCACTACTACAAAGTAAAGGCCTGCGGCAAATTCATCAACAGCATAGTTGTTTTTTTCAATATCGGCTTTATCAAATGTTTTTACCTGTTGGCCCAATGATGAATATATAGACACATTTTTGATATTGCCCATGGACTGGCTTAACGCGAAAGCACCATTTTCTGTAGGGTTTGGGTATATCACCAAACCGGGTTTTACATTCAGCTCGTCAATACCGGTTGCCTCGGGCATAACTACATTTATATAAAAGCCAAAATTTTGCAAAGTAAAAATTACACTATCCAACCCCTGGCATAAAGGTTCTCCCGACAGGGTATCGGTAAGGTAAATATCAGAAGGGCCGGTATAATTGTCAATCAATGTTTGCACAGTATCAGCCAGAAGGTCGAATTTTATAAGCCAGTAAGGAGTTGGTGAAACCCAATGGTAGGTTACCATATAACCGCAATATTCATTTACGGGATAAAAGCCAGCAAGCGCATTAAAACCATATGCAACGCGCGTCCAGTTGTCGCCATAATCGGTAGTTTTATAAGCAGATGTACCGGAGGGGCCATCGTGGGTCAGCATAAAGCCGGTTGATTCAGAAATAAAATACAGCCCCTGGCAATACAATCCGGCAGAAATACCATCAAAATCAGAGTGGATTAGTACACCATTTCTATATATGCTATATTCTGACGAGTGACTTCCCCCTGTAGTGTTAGTATAAGTATAATTATAAGACCCACTATTGCCGCATATTGAAGGATAAACACTGGCGCTTTGGGTATATGCATCCATATTGCTAAACATGCAAATCAGTGCAAAAAGATATTTGTAAAGGCGGCCCATGATTGTATAAATATAATAATAATTATCGGTTACGGCTTTCAATATCTTTATGCACGGCATACATATCGGCCCTGAAAGAGGTTTACAGTTTAATGTTTTGCAGGTGGACAACCCCGCCATGCGGCAGGGTATTAACAAAGCCAAACTAGACTTTGAAAAGGGGAAAAAATAAAAAACCCCACACAAGGCAGGGCTTTAAAATCAATTCTAATAATGCAGATTAGTGCCCATGCCCATCGTGGTCGCCGTGGCCGCTGTCTTTTTTGCACTCGCCTACAATTTTATGGAAGGTGTCGTGTGCGTTGTTAATCATGGTAAACAGGGCTTTGTCGTCAATGCCTTTTTTAATGGCTTCGGCAATGGCCTTGGTTTCGTTTACCAATTTATCCAATGTTTCTTTGGTTTCCTTCTCTTTATACTCAGACGGTATGGCCGATTTTTGCCATGTTACAGCAGCCATGTAAAGGCTGTCGGCCTTTTCGCGTAAGGGTTTATAATCACCGTTTTCTGCCGGGTGAAAGGTGTTGCTCATAAAGTGGTGGAAATCGCTCAGCTCTTTCCAGCCTTGTGCAAAAGCGCCCTGGCTAAGGGCTACCATAGCAATAAGTATCAATGCAATTTTTTTCATGCCTGTGTTTTAAAGTTGGTACAAAGGTACAATACCTTACTAAATGACAGTATGATATTTATCACACAACACAGTATCTTTACACCGGAAAACAATTGCCTTCTCCCCTCTCTTTTAGGAGAGGGGCCGGGGGTGAGGTAATTTTGGATTATGACAGTAGCAAGCGGCAAGTTAGATACAGCAAATTTTAAAACCCCAACGGGTACAACCATATCGTGTAAAGGATGGGTACAGGAGGCAGCATTACGCATGCTCCACAACAACCTGGACCCTGCAGTGGCAGAGCGCCCCGAAGACTTAGTAGTTTACGGCGGTACAGGCAAAGCGGCCCGCAATGTAGAGGCGCTGGAGCTGATTGTTAAAGCACTGAAAGACCTTGAAGAAGACGAAACCCTGCTGATACAAAGCGGCAAACCGGTGGGTATTTTACCTACCCATAAAGACGCTCCGCGCGTAATTATTTCTAACTCTATGCTGGTGCCTCATTGGGCTACGTTTGATGAGTTCCGCCGCTTGGAAGCCGAGGGCTTAACCATGTACGGGCAAATGACCGCCGGTAGCTGGATATACATTGGATCGCAGGGCATTGTACAAGGCACTTACGAAACCTACGCCGAGTTGGCCCGTCAGCATTTTGGCGGCAGCCTTAAAGGTACGTTAAACGTTACTGCGGGCCTTGGCGGAATGGGCGGCGCTCAGCCCCTTGCCATTACTATGAACGAGGGTGTTTGCCTTGCGGCAGAGGTAGAAGAGTGGCGCATGGATAAGCGTTTGGAAACACGTTACCTGGATAAAAAAATCACCAATATTGACGAAGCGATTGATGTTGCTTTAGAACACAAAGCCAAAGGCGAAAATATTTCTATTGGGGTGTTATGCAACGCCACCGAACTGTTAAGCCGCCTTATAGAGCGCAACATTACGCCCGATACGCTTACCGATCAAACATCGGCACACGATGAGCTGATTGGGTATTTTCCTGAGGGCATGAGTGTGGAAGAGGCCAAAGCCTTGCGCGATGCCAACCCCGAAGAGTACAAAGCCGACAGTCTTGATACCATGGCGCACCATGTTAAGCTAATGCTGGAATTGCAAAAGCGCGGTGCTATAACTTTTGATTACGGTAATAACCTGCGCGGACAGGCTAAAGATAAACGCGGTGTTGCAAACGCATTCGACTTTCCGGGATTTGTGCCGGCGTATGTTCGCCCGTTGTTTTGCGAGGGCAAAGGCCCGTTCCGTTGGGCGGCCCTTAGTGGCGACCCGGCAGATATCTTAGCTACCGATAAAGCATTGCTAGAACTGTTCCCCGAAAACACATCGCTGCGCCGTTGGATTACCATGGCCCAAGAACGTATTGCTTTTCAAGGCCTGCCCGCCCGTATTTGCTGGCTGGGTATGGGCGACCGTGAAAAAGCAGGGTTACTGTTTAACGAAATGGTAAAAGACGGCCGCGTAAAAGCACCTATTGTTATTGGCCGCGACCATTTAGATACCGGCTCGGTAGCATCGCCAAACCGTGAGACCGAGGCTATGAAAGACGGCTCTGATGCCATTGCCGACTGGCCTGTTTTAAACGCATTGATTAATACAGCCGGTGGTGCCAGCTGGGTATCGTTACACCACGGTGGCGGAGTGGGTATAGGCTACTCTATACACGCGGGCATGGTAATAGTTGCCGACGGCACCGATGATGCAGCACGCCGCTTAAAACGCGTCTTAAACAACGACCCTGCCATGGGGGTTATCCGCCATGCCGATGCAGGCTACGATATTGCACTCGACACCTCGCGTAAGTTCCGCTTGGGGTTGAAGGAGAGGTTGGGGTAATCCCGATTAGATAATTCGTCAATGAGATAACAAAAAGCCCCAACATTGTCGGGGCTTTTTATTTTGAGGCAGAAAAGAGATTAACCTCTCCTTCTTTCTAATAAAATCATCATCATGCAGCCTAATAAAACGCGGGCTTGTTCACCTTCGTCAAGGTCTTGCAGTTTAATAATGTTAAAACGGCGGCCAAAAAACGATTTTTTCTTTTTCAATTGAGCTACCGGTTGTCCTGTCGCATTGTTTATCACACTGTACGACGGGTTAAAGAAGTAGCCTGTAAGCATACCGGCAATAGGAACCTCACTCAATAAAGCATCCCATACCTTAACCCATGCGTTGTCTTCCCTTATGGTAAACTCGTTTTTGTTATTGTTGTCTAAAATCTCGTAATGGGCTTTCCATATAGATGCCCAGCCTTTGCGGGCTATCATGCCCAGGTTGTTGCCTGCCCCGTCGGCAAACATATACGATGCTGAAAAATCCAACCATTTATTCGCTTTAATGGTATAGTCTACCTGGGTGCGGCTTTCGTCAGAAAACACCTGTATGTCTTCTTTCAGCTTAAACAGCTTGCTCCTAACGTACGCAACGGTGCGGCCTTCGGCATCGGCAGCGGTAAAATCGTTGCTAAGCGTGCCTATTTTAAATGTTAGCTCTAATGGAAAGTTTATGTTTTTCATGGTTTTATGTTGGTTGACAAATATAACCAAGTTATTCAATTTGGCTTTTCTATCTTAGCCGCTCATTTTACAACTAATGGCAAACCGCAGTTACCTATACACTACCGACGATTACACCGCCACCGGCGCCAATTTTAAGGCCCAGGGCTTATCAGAATACGAAAATGGCATCAGCTATTTATACCAATTGATGGTGTCGTACGATACACAATCTATCAAATCTAAACAGGCAGACGAGCGTATTGATACAGCTGTAGTGGCTGATTTTGAAAAAGGCAAAGAGCTGGTTATTGAATACCTGAAGATGGTACGCGCTATTGGTTTAGACTATATGGAAGAGGGCTTCGAAGACTTTGTAGACGAAACCATCGCTTTTTTAAATGCCCGTAAGGCTAAATATGTGTTGTTAGAGAACAGGGAAATTTATGCCCTTGACGAAGATGAGGTGCCGGAAACGTTGCAACGTGAATTCTTAGAAATTACCAACGACGATAGGGGCAGGGTAGAGAAAGCCATTGCTGAATTTAAGAAGGGCAATGTAGACCCCGAAAACCCGGAAGATGAAAATGCCGACTACCTGGATATGCTGGCCGAAGAAGACCTAAAGGATTTTTGGAAGAAGTAATGTACGTTAAGGCTTTTCTACGGCCTCTTTACCAAATAAAAAGCAAATGCCAAAGTCTACAAATGCAGGCAATGGCGTATCATAAGCGCGGGTAACCCCTTCGGCGGGCGGCGGGCCAATGGGTATAAAACCAAAGCTGTAGTTAGCAAATAAAGTAGTTATAAAATTGCCCTTTATTCCAAAACTTGCCGTTGCGCCACCTCTAAATCCCAATATAAAGTAGGGCTTTTCATACTTCTCGTTTCCATAAACGTACTCGGGTTGTTGGTAGCGATAAACAGACCCTTTGTACTGAAAGGGAACGGCACCAAAAGCTCCCAGTTGCAAACCAACGGGCAAAAACCCAAAGAAATTTCCGGTCATGCTAAGTTCTGCGGGTATCTCAAGCCACTTAAACCGAAAATCGGTAGTAGAGGTTTTGCTTACAATATTCATTTGGCGGTAAGTAATACCGGTAACAATACCCGTCCACCCAACTTGCCCGGTTTTAATTTTAGCATAGCTAAGCCCAAAAGCAAAGTTGCCGCCGTTTTTGTTGAATCCATTAGCCGCATCAAACTTATCGCTTGCCAATGTGCTTGTGCTGCCATGCAGGCTGGCGCGCACGCCCCAAAGGTTTGCCTGTGCAAATAAGCCTGTATAAATAAGGCATGCTAATGCGGTAGCCAGGCAAATTTTTATCCTCATATGATTACTGTTTCGGCAAAAATAAATGAAATAATATTGACGGCGCAAAAAATTGTTTATTAGCCTGTTACACACACAAACTGTTTTTAATTACCTCTGAACACATTCATTTGCCGATATTTGCACCGTGAAGAAGTTTTTAGAATACGATATTGTAAGCTTTAGCCACTACCACATTACGGTTTACCATTTGGTGTTCCTATCGCTGGTATTTCTTATTGTACGCATTATCCTTTCGTTTATTAACGGGGTGCTAAAGCGCCAGGTTAGCCACGGGCATTTAGATGCCGGCAGCCGCTATGCTATTTACCAAATTGTAAAATACATTCTGTTTATACTGGGCCTTACCGTTGGTTTAGAAAGCGTAGGGGTAGACATTACCATACTTGTTGCCGGCTCGGCAGCGTTATTGGTGGGCATTGGTCTGGGCTTGCAGCAGGTGTTTTACGACCTTGTTTCGGGTGTTATAATACTGTTTGAGCGGACCATTAAAGTGGGCGATATTATTGAAGTAGGAACCCGCAAAGGCACTATTCAATCCATCAACATCCGCACATCGCACATTATGACCAAAGAGGGTGTGTTGTACATCATCCCCAACTCTAAATTTTTGAGCGATGCCGTGGTAAACTGGAGCAACGAGAGCAACAACATTATTGAATTTGCCGTACGTATGCGCGTGGCTTATGGCACTAACCTTGAACAGGTAAGCAAAATGGTAAAGGATATTGCAGATAGGCATGCCGGCATAGAGAAAGAGCCCGCACCGTCTGTCCGCCTGATAGATTTTGGGCCGGATTCACTTATTTTAGACCTTGAGTTTTTTACCAAAGAGCGTTACGGGGTTGGCGATATACAAAGCGATTTGCGCTTTGAAATAGAAAAGGAGTTTGCTGCAAATGGCATCAAAATACCTTTCCCTAAAACACATATTTAATATTAAGCGGGCCGGATTATGCGTTCGGTTTTATATATAACACATGGATATTTTTGAAAATAAAAATCGCACGGAACTGTCTGAATTAGGGGAGTTTGGCCTGATTGACCACCTGACAAAGAACATAAAAATTCATAACGAAGAAACCCTTAAAGGGGTGGGCGATGATGCTGCGGTTATAGAAAATAAAGCGGATGAGGTTACCCTTGTTACTACCGATATGCTGGTAGAAGGTGTACACTTTGACCTAACCTATATGCCCCTAAAACACCTAGGCTACAAGGCTGTGGTGGTAAACCTTAGCGACATTTGTGCTATGAATGGCAAACCTAAACAGGTGTTTGTTAGTATGGCATTGTCTAACCGTTTCTCTTTAGAGGCTGTAGAAGAATTATACACCGGAATGCTATTGGCCTGCCAGGAATACAAGGTAGATTTAGCAGGAGGCGATACAACATCGTCAACATCGGGTTTGGTATTAAGCATAACAGCCACAGGCACAGCCAAAAAAGGCAGCCAGGTTTACCGCGACGGAGCCCAGCCAAACGATTTGGTTTGTGTTACCGGCGACTTAGGTGCAGCCTATTTAGGCCTGCAAATTTTAGAGCGTGAAAAACAGATTTACATTGAAAACCCCGGCGTGCAGCCCGATTTAGAAGGGTTTGATTACATACTGGAACGCCAGCTCAAACCCGAAGCACGTGTAGATATTGTTGATCTGTTGGCAGAAATGGGCGTTAAACCCACCTCTATGATTGATGTTTCTGACGGGTTATCGTCAGAGCTGTTGCATATTTGCAAACAATCGGGCGTTGGCTGTATTATTTATGAAGATAAGCTACCTATTGACCCAACGGCATACGATACCGCCCGCGAGCTTAACCTTGACCCTACCACCTGCATGCTAAACGGCGG
>JBIPNX010000316.1:0-3487 GCA_044378145.1 Flavobacteriales bacterium
TTCTTATGGGATTAAACGACTCTATACTCACGATACTACTCTAGACGCAAAGCTAGTTCAAATATTGTAAATAGGGGTAAAAAGTAAAATGAACAGGTTAAAGTGTTAATATGTCTAAATAATTACTATATTTGCAGCCCTTAAAAATAAACTAAAGTTTAAAAATGAGCAAACAGTACGAAACCGTTTTCATTATGACTCCCGTCTTGTCTGATGATCAGATGAGGGAAACGGTTGGGAAGTTTGAAACCTTCCTTAAAGAAAATGGTGGCACCATGGTGCACCAAGAAAACTGGGGCTTACGCAAGTTAGCCTATCCTATCAACAAGAAAACAACTGGTTTTTACCATTTGTTTGAGTACACTGCCGATAACGGCGATTTGGTCCAAAAGCTTGAAGTAGAATTTATTCGCGACGAGCGCGTTTTACGTTTTTTAACCGTGTCTTTAGACAAGTACGCTGTAGCTTATGCGGAAAAACGTCGCAAAGAAGGCTTCGGTAAAAAGAATAAGAAGAAAAAAGAAGAAACCGTAAACGAACAATAACATGGCAGCAGATCCACAAATCCGTTATTTAACCCCTCAGGCATCTGAGGTACGTAAGAAAAAATACTGCCGTTTCAAAAAAAGCGGTATCAAGTATATTGATTACAAAGACCCTGATTTCCTATTAAAGTTTGTAAACGAGCAAGGTAAAATTCTTCCTCGCCGTTTAACAGGTACATCGTTAAAATACCAACGTAAAGTATCTCAAGCTATTAAGCGTTCTCGCCACCTGGCCTTAATGCCTTACGTAGCCGACTTAATGAAATAATGTTGAACCCCTAAGCAAAACTTAAAATGGAAATTATTTTAAAACAAGACGTTAAAAACCTTGGCTACACAGATGATGTAGTTAAAGTACGCGACGGCTACGGGGCTAACTTTTTAATCCCTCAAGGCCAGGCTATCTTAGCTACTGAAAGCGCTAAGAAAGTACACGCTGAAACTTTACGCCAACGTGCTGGTAAAGAAACCAAAACCCGTGAACAAGCTGCTAAAACAGCTGAAGCATTGAAAGAAGTTTCATTGCAAATAGGTACTAAAGCCGGCGATAGCGGTAAAATATTTGGTTCGGTTAACACCATCCAAATTGCCGAAGCACTTAAAAAAGCAGGTTACGATATTGACCGTAAAAACATCACCATTGATGAGGACCATATCAAAGCCTTAGGTACTTACACTGCTAAAGTTAAAGTTTACAAAGACATTCAAACATCAGTATCGTTTGAGGTTGTAGCTGAGTAATCTTAATAACTTATTATTAATATTTAAAAGGCGCTTAGATATCTAAGCGCCTTTTTTTATTTTTACACCCCATGGGAGAAATTTCAGTTATTGCCGTATCTGCAGTTTTATTATTAGCCATAGTTGCTTTTTTAGTTGGTTTAACATACAGGGCTTTAAGGCTTGGTATGCGCCGTATGCGTTATTCAAGCTCATCTGTTCGTTACACCGGCTACGCAGCTGTAATAGTAATGGTAGGCTGGTTATTGTTAACCGGCTTTTTATCTTTTGTAGATATATTCCCGAAGAAATACCTGCCTTTTGCCAGTAGCACCATTGGGGTTATTATACCCCTGGTTATGGTATTTTATCTTTATAACTCAGGCAAGTTAACTAAGGTTATAATGAAAATGACTAAGCAATGGTTTGTAAACATCCATTTTATAAGGGTGTTTATAGAACTTATGCTTTGGTTTATGTTTATAGACGGCATTGTACCTAAACAAATGGTTTTTGATGGGTTTAACTTTGATATTGTATTTGGCCTTTCAGCTCCTTTTGTTGCTTACCGCTGTTTTAAAAGTAAAGAATGGCCTATAAGGCTTGCACTCATTTGGAATATTCTGGGAGCTGTATCCCTTCTATCGTTTGTTATTATTTCATTATTGTCTACAGAGGGACCTCTGTTTTTATTTGAAAACGCAGTACCTAACAGGCTAGCTATACAGTTTCCTTTTATATGGCTGCAAACGTTTGTAGTACCTTACTTTTTGTTTATCCACTTCCTGTCGATAAAGCAGATTCTATACCGTACCGGAGATTCATCAGAATTTAATTTTATTGCCCCGCAAAAGCGTAAACGCCGCTCGCGCCCTAAAGAGTAGTAAAACCATACTCCCAGCCTAAGAGTTGTTTTTTGCGCTCTACGCCCCACCTAAAGTTGCTTAGTTTGCCATTTTTAGCTACCACCCTGTGGCAGGGAACTAAATAGGCAATGCTGTTTTGACCCACTGCTGTGCCAACAGCCCTCGATGCGTTTTTATCTCCCAGCTTTACAGCTATATCATCGTAGGATACTGTTTGCCCGAAAGGTATCTTTAATAACTCATTCCAAACTTTCAATTGAAAATCAGTACCGTGCAGGCTTACATTAATTTGCGGAATGGTACCGTATTTTTTTGGAGAGAAAAGCTTTTTAGCTAAGTCCCAGCTTTTGGCCTGTGTTATTTTAGCCTCTGGGTAGCGTTTATCAATACCATCAATAAATGCACCCGTATCATTGGTAAGCTCTAATTCAAGAATGCTGTTTTTGTTCAACAGTACAACATAGTCGCCAAACTCAGAAGTACCAACATAGTATTTTAGTTCTTTAATGGTTGATTTGTCTTCAATTACATCAACAACATATTCTAAAGGAAACAGAGGTTCCTCTGGGGTAAACAAATTTAGCATGGTGTAAAACTACTCATTTACAATAAGCACTAACATGTTATCTACTAAAATGCTATTTTTGCACCCCGATTCACGGTCCCGTAGCTCAGCTGGATAGAGCATCTGCCTTCTAAGCAGACGGTCAGGGGTTCGAGTCCCTTCGGGATCGCTAGTGTTAAAGCCTCGTATTACGGGGCTTTTTATTTAGCATTAAAATTCCAGAAGCTTATTTTACGCCTTATTGTAAAGCCCAGTTTTTGATATAAGGGGATTGATATAGGGTTTGTCTCGCCTGTATGCAGAAATGGGGTTTTACCTTGATTGAAAATAGAATTGGATACATAAGCAGATAGCTGTTTGGCGTAGCCTTTGCCTGTATAATTGGGGTGGGTAACCACTGCACTTACTTCAGTAAACCCATCCATTTTCATCCGCTCACCTGCGGCGGCAATCAATATACCGTCTTTAAAAATGCCGTAATAATCGCCTGTAAGGTGTGTGTTTACTTTATAATAATCGGGCATTACCATGTGAACTAGTTTATACAGTTCATCTTCGTGCCCGTTTTTAAGCGGTACAATATCTTCTGTAATGGCTAAATCAATTGGGTGGTCAATAACCATTTGCACACAAACCAATTCAAACTGCAACTGTACATTGGTTGAGAATAAAGGCTTTTCGCCTACAACAAAGAAATCGCCGCCCAACTTAGCATACTCATCAATACCATTGGCAATGTTGTTATCGCCAATATAGCCACCAAAGGGGCAAACATCGGGCCTGTAGCAAAG
>JBIPNX010000022.1:0-12807 GCA_044378145.1 Flavobacteriales bacterium
AGGCCGGCAGTGCAGGCACTTCGGCAGGCATATAGTCGTTACTGGTACCCTCGCCACGAATGGCGGCAATAGGCAAAACCATATCGCCCAGTTCGTTTTTCTTTTTAAGGCCACCGCATTTGCCTAGAAACAGGCAGGCTTTAGGCTCTATGGCGCTAAGCAAATCCATAACGGTGGCGGCGTTGGGGCTGCCCATACCAAAGTTTATAATGGTAATGCCGTTGGCGGTAGCGCTGGGCATTGGGCGGTCTAAACCGTTTACAGCTACACCGTACTGCTGGGCAAACATATGTACATAGTTACCAAAGTTGGTAAGCAAAATGTAGTCTCCAAAATCTTCTAAGGCCACACCCGTGTAGCGTGGCAACCAGTTCTTTACTATATCTTCTTTTGATTTCATGCTATATCACTAAATAAATTGAGCAAAGCTACGTTATATTTACCGACCAAGTTAAACTTTATGAAACGATTAATACTATTGCTTTCTTTTTCGCTGGTAATTTTATCTGCTCAAGCCCAAACAGATACCCTAAAAAAATCAGGCTTTAAATTTCAAAGCGTAAGCGCTGTTTATGGGGGATTTTATGGTGGGTTGTTTAATGTTGGGCTGTCTGATATTGAAAACATATCGGGGCCTAATCCTGCTTTTTCTGATAGCGGTTCATTCTCTCATAACTATTACAACGAGTGGAACAATGTAACCGTTTGGGGCAATTTTGATGTGCTTAAACACAGCTCAGAATTCTATCAAACCGTTGGCCTGGGTCTTAGTTATTACAATAGCAATGCACTGGGTTTTCATTGGTCTAATAATTACAGAGAAACGGTAGATACGCTATTCTCTAACACCGACCATACCTATGCATTGGTTGATTCTATTTATAGCCATAATAAATCGGGCAGCTTGAATGCCCGCAACCTGATGGTGCTTGCTAACTACAAAATAAGTTCTAATCCAAAGCGTAAGTTCAGCTTTTTTGCCTCGGCAAACCTGGGTATTGGAGGAACTGTTTCATCGCAGTATAACTTTAACGAATATAGCTATAGCGGCAAGGAGGCAGGCGAATTAATAGACACCTTAAACCAGTCGGGTATCCACCATCAGTTTGGCTATTTTGCAGACCATTGGCATGGTACAGATAAAGAAACAACTAAAACCGTACCCGGCTATTTTGTCCTTAAACCTTATATAACCGGCGGCGTAACCTATAGACTTAGCAAGCATGTAAATGTATTAAAGCATATGGCCTTAACGTTAGAAGTTCGTGTAGGGTCGCAGCACCTGTTCTTTAAAGACAGGGTATTCTCAGGTTTCTCTAGGGGTATGGCTATTGGGTTGAATTATACCTTTATGTAATTGCCTTATTAGCAAATATCCGATTCCTGTTTAATATCATTTTCTTGCCTGATTAAAGTCATATTACTTGTTGCCGGGGTGCCTTTACTTTGCCATAGTTAAAAACTACATACACTATGGATACCCAAAAAGCATACACCCTTCACGAAGAACACAAGACGTGGCTTAACAAACTGGCCTTTTATGCCGATGATCTTATGGTACTGGAAAAACGCCTGCAAGAGGTGGTTAGCAAAAACACCGACAAGGAGGTTTTGGCTATGGCCCACCACTTTGAAAACCAGTTTATAATGCGCAAAGAGCAAATTGACGAAATGCGCCATTCTATTAAAGAGCATGAAAGCTACATTGCCAATAAAATAAGCCATAACCCGGCGGCAGACCATGTAGACATGCACGACCATCCAAAAGAAAGAAACACTATAGAAACCTTTGAAAAAAGTTTTGCTGACACCCGTACGGAGTTTGTTGGTTTTTTAAGTAAGGTAATGTAGTCAATCTAATACCAACCAAAAGAAAAGGGCGCCATAAGCGCCCTTTTTTAATTATTTAAAGATCCCCCTTTTAAAAGGGGGTAACCACGCCAACGGCGGGGTTGGGGGATTTCTTATTTCTTTGCAAAAAAATCAAACAACAACCTAACACCAACACCGGTGCCGCCTTTCCCGCGGTAGCTATCGCCACCCTCTAAAAACGCAGGGCCTGCAATATCTAAGTGAATGTATGGGTAGTTGGTAAAATGCTCAAGGAATTTACCTGCTGTAATAGCACCGGCAATAACGCCGCCACCAATATTTTTCAGGTCGGCAACGTCAGATTTCATCAGGTCGTAGTACTCATCCCAGAAAGGCATTTCGGCAAGGCGCTCGTAAGTAGCTAGGCCGCTGGCTTTAAGGTCTTCGTTTTCTTTGCCCGGCGTGTTAGTCATAGATACAATACCATATTTACCAATGGCACGCATAGCGGCACCGGTAAGGGTAGCAGCATCAATCAACAATTCAGGCTCGTATTTTTTAGCGTAGCTAAGTGCATCGGCAAGAATCAAACGGCCTTCGGCATCGGTGTTTAATACTTCTACGGTAGTGCCATCGTGCATGGTAATAACATCGCTTGGAACAAGTGCATTGCCATTTAAGCGGTTATCGGTAGCGGGAACTAACGCAATAACGTGTACAGGTAATTTAGCTTTAGCAACAGCGTATATAGTGCCAATAACAGCAGCAGCGCCGCCCATATCGCACTTCATGGTTACCATACCGTCAGAAGGTTTAATGCTGATACCACCGGTATCAAACACTACGCCTTTACCCACCAAAACATAAGGCTTTTTGTTTTTAGCGTCTTTGGGTTTGTACTCCATTATAGTAAACGTTGGAGGGTCTATACTGCCACGGTTAACACCCAGCAGGCCGCCCATCTTCAACGATTCAATCTTAACTTTATTCAGCACCTCGGTTTTAAAACCTGCCTCTTTGCCCATGTTTACCGCCGCTTGTGCAAGCTGCTCGGCGTTAAGGCCTACAAAAGGTTCGTTAACAAGGTCGCGTGCTTTAGTAACGGCATCAACCACAATGTTCAGCCTGTCAATTTCGCCCTGTGTGGTTTTTTTGCTGTTAATGCCCACTTTCAGGGTTTTTTCAGCAGCGGGTTTGCTTTTGTATTTGGTAAAGGTGTAGCTGCCAAGGGCCATGCCTTCGGCATATCCAAGGGCATAGTCGCCACGGTTTTCCATGTCTAGTAACACCACATCAGTCACCTTATGCTTTTTAAGCAACATTAACAGTTTGTTGCCCTCTACGCGAAACGATTCTACCGTTTGGTACTCCTCTTTCTTCTTTTCTACCAACTGCACATATACCCAACGCTTAAACTGGTTTAAGGCCACCAGGTTGGTTTTGCCGTCTTCCAACTGCTTACGTAGGTAGCCCAGTTCTTCTTTAGAAAAGCCGAAGCCATCAAATTTTGTTTTACCTGTAGCCAGCAGCACAATGTTGTTTTTAGGGCCTGCGGCAGAGGTTTTTTCTATATTAACTTTCATAGGGTGACTACTATTTAGATTTTTAATGGAGCAGCAAAAGTAATTGAAAAAGACATTGGCACGATATGTGAAATTGCCCTGAAAACATCATCTTTGTAACATGGTAAAACTGATAGGGCTGTTGGCCGCGCTATTTCTTACAAACCACACGTTTGAATCGCGATTTATAGATATTGAAACCGAGCTTAAGCGCGCTCCCATAGTTACCGAGGTTGTTATTGCTGCGTATACTGATAGTACTGTTCTCTACAACCCAACTACCGATAAATTCTCTCCCGGTGCGTTGAAGTTTCAAAAGTCGTACCCCAAGGCCAAAGGCGACAACCCATTGCTAACAGGCTCCAGCCCTGCGGTGGGCGATACAGTTTTAATAGTATCCGATGCTACAGGCAGCGTTTCTCTTTTTGCTGAGATTATTAAAGACGATTACAGGTTTTGGTCACCATACTTTACGGGTAGTGTAGCGTATTTTAAATACCGCGCGCCTTTTACCCACTTGGAAGGCCGCAAAGAAGAAACCCACGACGATGGCTCTATTACCGGCTGGGACGGTTGTCTGCTAAAACGCAACTTAATTAGTAAGTATGCTACGGGGGCAATTACGAATAAGTAACCGATTAGTATTTCCCCTAAATTTGCACAGCAAACGCAACACAATACACTTGCGTTTGTTCAATAAACGCTATGAACGTTACCGACCTTTTAAAGCGCGCACTTAACTTCGAATTTTTATCAATAGAAGAAGGCGTTTACCTGTTCCACAATGCCCCAACTGCCGAGCTTGCACACGTTGCCAACGAGCTGCGCAAAATCAAAAAAACCGATGGTAAGGTTACCTGGATTATAGACCGTAACGTTAACACCACCAACGTATGCATTGCCAACTGCAAATTCTGCAACTTTTACCGCATACCGGGCCACGAAGAAAGCTACATTACCAGCATAGCAGAGTACAAACGCAAAATAGACGAGACCTTTAAATACGGTGGCGAACAGTTGCTGTTACAAGGTGGTCACCACCCTGGTTTGGGTTTAGCATATTACGTTGATTTATTCAAACAGTTAAAGCAACTATACCCAACATTAAAGCTTCACGCCCTTGGGCCACCCGAGGTTGCGCATATTACCAAGCTGGAGAAATCTACCCATACTGAAGTGCTAAAAGCCCTGATTGATGCAGGTATGGACAGCATGCCGGGGCCGGGTGCCGAGATATTAAACGACCGTGTGCGCCGCCTTATTTCTAAAGGCAAATGCAGCGGACGCGAGTGGTTAGATGTAATGCGTGCAGCGCACCAACTGGGCCTTACTACTACGGCTACCATGATGTTTGGCCACATAGAAACCATTGAAGAACGCTTTGAACACTTAGCATGGATACGCCAGGTGCAGAGCGAAAAGCCCGAAGGCAGCAAAGGTTTTATTGCCTTTATTCCATGGCCTTTTCAAGACGATGGCACTTTGCTAAAACGCCTTAAAGGCATCACCAATAATGTATCGGCAGATGAGTACATCCGTATGATAGCCCTAAGCCGCATTATGTTGCCTAATATTGATAACATACAGGCATCATGGTTAACAGTAGGCCCGCAAACAGCGCAAATATGCCTGCACAGCGGCGCTAACGATTTTGGTTCTATTATGATTGAAGAGAATGTGGTATCGGTTGCCGGTGCACCGTTCCGTTTTACTTCAGATGGAATACAAGAGTCTATCCGCGAGGCGGGTTTTGAACCTCAACTGCGTACCCAACAATACACTTACCGGGAGCTTCCGCAAATGGAGCAGCAGGTAATCAACTACTAGTTGGTGCATAACTCCTTTCATGTCTGGTGAGAGGAGGTAAGGCAAATACTAATTTTACTAAACCACAGTTTATAGTTAAAACAACAGCTATGAAAAAATATGTACTTGCATTATCCCTGTTTATTTCTGCGCTTGCCATAGCGCAACCACCGGCAGATAAGCCCGAAGATAAACCGAAAGACAAATCGGTTTCGAACGAACATAAAAAGAAGAAGCCCGAAGAGAAAAAGGATAAAAAACCCCGCACATTCAGGTTGATAGGGCTAGAGGCATCTACGGGTAACCAGTATTATGCATCTTTTGAAAACTCAGGCGCGCCTAGTTCTACATCATCTATATACCATAAATTTTTACCGGACGATTCACCTTTCTTCACCTATTTTGGCGATAATACCCCAACAAATAACGGCTATAGCCCTTTGTATGCTGCCGATTACGCAATGTACAATGACCGTTGGAACAGTTTTGGTGGCTCAACAGATTTTACCACAACATGGGGCTTTGGTAAAAAAGGCGATGTAAATCAAAAGCACGTTATAAAAATTGGTGGCGGGTTCAGTGATAGAAGCTACAGGGTGCTTGCTTATTCGTTTGAAGAGTATAGCGACCGCGACACCCTGGGCTATACCTATATTGGTAGCGATACGTCCGTAACAATAAAAGATACCAGTGTGTATGTAACAACCCAGTTATCAAACTACGCAAACCTGGGGCATATTTTATTGGGCTATAATTACCGCATACACCCCGAAGAAAAACTAAGCCTTTCTTTTGGTGGCGGCATGGATATTGCCTTTGGTACCTATAGTGTGTTTGGCGATATTTACAGGCATAATGATAGTTATGTTGCATCAAGGCCTATTAATGATGGGCCGGGTGGCTGGACTAACTACGATTATCAAAACAGCATACATAAAACAACCCTGCTGGCAAATATTGATGAAAAAAAGTTTAAGGTTGCCACATTCCGTCCCTACATTACAGCCCGTGCTGATTACCGCCTAAGCAAGAATATACCTGTTCTAAAAGGCATTAATTTATTTGTAGAAGGCCGCTATGGTGTTGAATACTCTAACATCAACAAAATAATGTACAGCAGGGCGCCGTCGTACCTAAGCTTAAAATTTGGTGTAGCGGTTAACTTCCGCAAGGGCTTATAATGTGGATAAATATACATTCGCTAATTCGCTAATCCGCTAATTGGGTTGGCTATATTTGCGCCATGCTGTTTAGCCAGATACCCGGTCAACAAGAAATTAAGCAACACCTTATAAGCACCGTGCAAACGGGCCGTATAAGCCATGCACGCTTATTTTTTGGGCCTGAGGGTGTGGGCGCTTTACCGCTGGCTGTTGCTTACGCTCAGTATATCAATTGCGAAAACAAACTACCTGTCGACTCATGCGGGCAATGCTCATCGTGCCTTAAGTTTGAAAAACTGGCCCACCCCGATTTGCACTTTGTGGTGCCGGTAGCTACCAACAAAAAAGTAACCACAAAGCCCACTACCGACGATTTTATTGTAGAGTGGAGAGAGGCCTTTACCACCAATCCCTTTTTAAGTGTTGACGATTGGTTAGATAAACTGGATATTGAAAATAAGCAGGTAGCCATTAACGTAGAAGAGAGCCAGAATATAATACGCAAACTAAGCCTGCGTGCTTATGAGAGTGAGTATAAAATTATGGTTATATGGCTGCCCGAGAAAATGAACCCGTCGGCATCTAACAAGCTGCTTAAAATACTGGAAGAGCCACCCGATAAAACACTCTTCTTGCTGGTTTCAGAAAACACAGACAGCATGTTGCCTACCATATTGTCTCGTACCCAACTGCTTAAAATAAAGCCCATTGATAGTGCCGAGCTTGCCCAGTACCTGGAGTTTTTACATAATGTACCCGCCAATCAGGCACAAAGCATTGCATTTTTAGCCGGGGGCAGCTACCGCGAGGCACAACGCCTGCTAAACCAGGAAACTGACGCTAACTTCCCTGTTTTCCGGCAATGGATGAGGGATTGCTACGGCAATAAAATACAAGACCTGTATAATTGGGTAGAAGGTTTCTCTAAAGAGGGCCGCGAAACACAAAAATCGTTTTTGATTTACGGATTAGGAATAATCCGCGAGTGTGTAATATTCAATCATTTAGGAGAAAATAAAGTTAAGCTTACCGGAGAGGAGTTAACCTTTGTTACCCAGTTTGGTAAGTTTATTAATAATGCCAACGGTTCCAGGATTATTGCCGAACTAAACCGCGCCTGCGAACACGTGGAGCGCAATGCTAATTCTAAGGTCTTATTCTTCGACCTTTCACTTTCTATCTTAGAAGTTCTAAAACTTAAGGACTAAAAATTGATTGACATTTCAATTTTTAGTCGTAACTTAGAGCGATTTAGCTGAAAGCCCTGAAATTAGGGGAATTATTAAAAAGTCAATGTTGGGCTTTTGAATAATAATCATCTGATTTTTTCAACCTCAATTCTTAGTTTCCCGAAAAAATCGCACCGTTTTTCAATCGAAACAATCCCAAAATTGCAGAAAATCATTTCTAAATGAAAAAAATAGTACTATCACTCCTATTGTTTACAGGAATTGCGGGAGCATCTGCTCAGGTTACCTTAGGTACTGAAGCGGTTTCAGGCGCGGGCGAGTTTTATACCGGTTCATGGGGCTCTTTACAGGTTAACATTGCAGGCGAGCCTGTAATTGAGACTATTAGCGGTGGAAATGCTATTATCACCCAGGGCTTTGAGCAACCTGTTTTTAAAGGTGTTGGCATAATAAGCCTGCCCGTTAATGCTCCCGAGATTAACCTGTATCCTAACCCTGCTACAAACCAGGTAAACATTACGTTTAACCTTCCCAATGCAGGTAAACTATCATTCCGCATGTTTGATATGGCAGGCCGCGAATTAGCAGGTTTTGCAAAACAAACCCAAATGGGCCAGCAAACCGAAGTATTAAACCTTGACGCTATCAGCCAGGGCTTATACATGCTAAACATTGTATTTGATGCTGCAGATAATACAAAGTCTTTCAGTGTTGTAAAGCGCTTTGAAGTAATAAAGTAACACCATTCATCATTAATAATACAAAATGAAAATCATTTCAAAATCATTAAAAGCAGTAGCATTGTTAATGCTCTTGACTTTTGCTGTGAACGCGCAGGCGCCACAGAAATTTAACTACCAGGCCATTGCGCGTAATGCCGGTGGTGCCGAAATTACGGGCCAGCCTCTTGGCATCCGTGTCAGCATTGTAGATGGGTCTCCGGGCGGTACAGTAGTGTACCAGGAATCTCACACGGTTACCACCAACAACTTTGGGCTTTTTAACCTCGAAATTGGTACAGGTACCATTATTAGCGGCACGTTCCCTGCAATTGCATGGGGTAGCGGCTCTAAGTATATTAAAACAGAAATTGACCCCGCCGGCGGAACAAACTACGTAGTAGCAGGTACAAGCCAACTTATTAGCGTTCCATACGCATTATATGCAGGCAACAGCGGAAACACCGGTGCAACAGGTCCGCAAGGCCCTACAGGTACTAATGGAGCCAACGGTGCAAATGGTGCGGTAGGCCCAACAGGCCCGCAAGGCATACAGGGCCCGCAGGGTGTTCAGGGTGTAACCGGAGCAAACGGAGTTACAGGTGCGCAAGGTCCGGTTGGCCCGCAAGGTGCTACCGGTGCCGATGGTGCAACAGGTCCGCAAGGTCTTGTTGGTGCTAGCGGAGCTACAGGTGCACAAGGCCCGATAGGCCCACAAGGTGCTACCGGCGCAACAGGCGCACAAGGCCCTGTCGGTCCACAAGGTGCAACCGGTGCTGATGGTGTTACGGGTGCACAAGGCCCTGTCGGTCCACAAGGTGCAACCGGTGCTGATGGTGTTACGGGTGCACAAGGCCCTGTTGGCCCGCAAGGTGCTACAGGTGCTCAGGGTGTTCAAGGCCCAGTAGGTGCCGATGGTGTTACAGGAGCTACAGGTTTATTGCCTGACGGAACTGCTGTTGGTAACACTACTTTTTGGGATGGTACACAATGGGTTGTAGACAATAATAATATATACAATGCCGGCTCTAACGTGGGTATTGGTACAGCTACCCCGGCAAGCAAATTAGTTGTAGGTGGTAATGTTTCTATTGGCCAGGGTTTTGTTAATGATGCAGCTCCTGTTAACGGCTTAATGGTACAGGGCGTTGTTAAAGTAAACGTTGTAAACCCAGACCAGCCTGCAGTTGTGCGCGGTGCAAACAAAACGCACGTATATGTTGAGCGTCCGAGCGACGATTTTGGCGATGGCTACTCAAACATATTTGCATACCGTCAGGGCTCTTTTAACGAAACCGATGGTGGTTCTAGCTGGGCTGTTCGTGGTGTTGATGCGGCTGTTAAAGGCTACTCTTGGTATGGCAACAGTTATACAGCCGGTGTTTATGGTGCTAACTATGGCGACTTTGCCCAAAGCGCAGGTGTTGTTGGCCGCTTAAACTTAGGCAACAACGGTAACCCTACTCTTGCTATTGTTGCTTATAAAGATGCGCAAGAGCGCTATTGGGGTTTCCACACCCGCGATAACGTAATGTTTGGTGCTGATGTTGTTCTTCCACAAGGTGCGCAAACAGGCTATGTTTTAACATCTACAAATAATCAGGGTGTTGCTGCATGGCAACCAATTCCTGTAGGTCAGCAAGGTCCAACAGGCCCAACAGGCGATCCCGGTATTCAAGGTCCTGTAGGCCCAACAGGCGCAGGTGTTCAAGGCCCGCAAGGTGCAACCGGCGAAACTGGCCCACAAGGCCCGATAGGCCCAACAGGTGTTGGTATTACAGGTCCTGCCGGCGCTAACGGCGCTACTGGTGTTACCGGTCCGCAAGGTCCTATTGGCCCTACAGGTGCAAACGGTGTTGATGGTGCCACAGGTGCTACCGGCTCTACAGGAGCTACTGGCGCAACAGGTGCAACAGGCGCATCCCTGCAACGCATTGTAGGTACTGTTTTAATTGGTGATATAGCCGGCGGTACTTCAGGTTCTGTTACCGTATCGGGCGACATTACTTCAGCAACAAAAACCAATCCAAGCGGTAGGTCTAATATTGTAGTAAACTTTAGCAGCCTGGGCACTACTAACTACATCCCAATGTTATCTTTTACCAGCTTTGGCGATGCTGATGATGACAATGATTTTGAATCTCCTATTATCAGGAATATGACAGCTACATCGTTCGAGGTTTGGTTTGACGAGACAAACTCGGTAACCCAAAACATCAGGATGAATGTTATAGTTGTTGTTCCCTAACATATTTTATATTGAATAGTAAAAAGCCACCCGAACAAGGTGGCTTTTTATTTTTCTAATACCAATATTGTTTCTAAGCCTTGTTAACCCTACATTTACTGAAACCATATTTTAAAACCATGAACAAATTAGTTAAACATCTTCTTGCTGCCTGCCTTATATTATGGGGTGTTGCGGCATTTGCCCAGGTGGCTCCACCGCCGGGTATCAACTACCAGGCCGTTGCCCGCGATAATACGGGTAGTATACTAGCCAACAACTCATTAACCATTCGTGTTTCTATACTAAATGTAGTAAATGGCGCACCTCAGTTTCAGGAAACGCACACCGTTACAACCAACCAGTTTGGTTTATTCGATATGGTGATAGGCCAGGGAACATTTGTTACCGGACCATACAACTCATTAAGCGCTATCCCCTGGGGCAGCTCTAACTACTTTGTAAAAATTGAAGCCAACCCCGGAACAGGTTATATTGATATGGGAACGATGCAACTATGGTCGGTACCGTATGCATTGTATTCGGGCAGCTCTACAAACCCCGGCCCAACCGGACCTGCCGGTGCTAACGGCGTAACAGGTGCTAACGGTGCTACAGGCCCTGCGGGTGCCGATGGTGCCACAGGCCCTACCGGACCCGGTGGAGGAGCAACTGGCCCTACAGGACCTGCGGGTAGTGTTGGTGCTACAGGCCCTGCCGGAGCAACTGGTTCTACAGGTGCTGCAGGCCCAACAGGAGCCACAGGCTTAAATGGAAATACCGGACCTGCCGGTGCAACGGGCGCTAACGGAACCTCGGGCACCCCGGGTGCTACAGGAGCGACAGGCCCTGCCGGTTCGGGTGGAATTAATATCCAGTCGGTATCTGTTACCGGCGACCAAACCCTTACCGCTGCTGCGTACACTAACGTACCTTCATTAACACTCACGTTTACCCCAACCCAAGCCACCACGTTTATACAGTTTACGGCTGCCGGTTTAGGTTATACAGCAAGCACATCAATAGTTGAGTTTCAGGTATTGGTAAATGGTGTAGCAGTAGGTGGAACAACAGAGAAAGTTGGTGTTTATAATTCGTGGGATGGCGTATCTACCACCACCTGGAGTACAGCCTTCTCTAAGAAAGTAACCGTTAATCCTAACGTAGCTAATACGGTTGTTGTGCAGTACCGCACATCGGCATTAGATGGAACAGCGGGCATTGGTATATTCACTGCCACCGAAACATCGCAACACGCTACGTTATCAGCCTTTGTTCAGTAAAAAATGAGAACTATGAAAAAAGCATTTTTTATAACAATAGCAATAATTGGGTTGAATGCCTTTGCTGCAAATGCACAAAGCAAGGCAACGCCTATATTGGCTAAGGGCACACCAAGCGCTATGCAAAACCAACCTGTAACCGGCGCACACAAACCGGAAATGGCTGCTTATGGCAAAACACCTGGGGCGCAATACAGGCAAGCAGCTAATAAGCCTACACCTGTTTTGGCGCCTTTTGCCGGCAGAAGCAAAAAGCCGAAAGAATAATCATACTTAATTATATATAAAGCCACCTTTAAACGGGTGGCTTTTTTATGTCCCTAAAACAAAATTTGCGGGGTAACCGTTTCAGAGCCTATATTTACAGATTGATTAATACTAATTTTACAGTTTAGATAAGATATAAAACATGGCATGCAGCGGATGTAGCACAGGCAGGGGCAATGGAACCCCCGCAGGGTGCAAAAGCAATGGAGCATGCGGTATAGGTGGTTGTAACAAACTCAATATATTCGACTGGCTGGCAAACATGGAGTTGCCAAATGGTCAAAAACAATTTGATATAGTTGAAGTACGTTTTAAAAACAGCCGCAAAGAATTTTACCGCAATAACTCAGGACAAGACCTTTTTCAAGGCGATATAGTTGCCGTAGAAGGCTCGCCGGGACACGATATAGGAGCCGTTTCGCTTTCGGGCGAATTGGTTAAAACCCAAATGAAGAAGCTGAACATTCCTTATGATTCAGCTGAAATAAAGTCACTTTACCGTAAAGCCAAAACCGCCGACATTGATAAATGGCAGGCAACCATTGGCCGCGAGGTTGATACCATGTACAAAGCCCGCGTTATTGCATCGGGCCTTAAGCTGGAAATGAAACTGAGTGATGTTGAGTTTCAGGGCGATGGCTCTAAAGCCACCTTCTTTTACACTGCACCCGACCGTGTTGACTTCCGCGAGCTGATTAAAAAGCTGGCAGAAGAATTCCGTGTACGTATAGAAATGCGCCAGATAGGCCAACGCCAGGAGGCTGCCCGTTTGGGTGGT
>JBIPNX010000317.1:0-3481 GCA_044378145.1 Flavobacteriales bacterium
AAGATCATCAAATACAAAGCCTTTCATGTTATCAAACTTACCTTCAGCCTTGTTCAGTGTTACAGCAACATTCGCCCGTAAGCCGCGTGCCGTAGCGCCATTCAACCACGATACTTTCAGCGGGGCTTGTAAAGTAGCATCGGCCTGGGTTAGTTTAGTCTTACCAAAATCAAGGTTTATTTTTAACCTGTTGGGTTGTATGGTTTCAACTTTTAAGCCTTGGGTAAATGTAGCCCCACCCACTTTAACACGGGCAGTGTACGTACCCGTTGGGGCGTTATCATCAGTAGCTGTGCTAAAGTTATAGATACCACCTACAGCATCGGTCTTAATCATTTTCTGCACTATCTGCCCGCGTGGGTTAACCAGCTCAAACGTAACAGGGTGTTTAGGCGGAAGTACTTTGTTTTTATCTTCCAGCATAAAGCATACATATAAGGAATCTCCCGGGCGCCATACGCCGCGCTCGCCATAAATAAAGCCTTTAATGCCTTTCTGAACCTGGTCTCCGCCCACATCAAAATTGCTTTGTGTTAATGAGAATTCGCTGCCTAATTTTAAGTAACCGCGTTGCTTGCCGCTTTTAGCAATCAGCAAAAATGGTTTCTTTTTAGGGATGGTTAGCTTGGCCATTCCCTGTCCATCGGTAGTAGCGGTTCCTAAGCGTTGGCTTATGTAATCGTACACCTCTATCACCACACCACTCATTGGTTTGGTGGTAATAATATTGGTTACATATATGTTATAATTGCCGCTTGGGCCAAGCTTGGCGGTAAGGCCTAAATCGCTGGCTAATACGTTGCGTGCATCGTAATTGTCGCTGTTGTTATAGTAGGCAGAGTTACACGGATTATCGCGCTGCATGTAATCATAATCATCGCCATAGTTCCAATCGTAATCGCTGTAATAATCGTAGTCGTTATAATTCTCCGATTCGTCTTCATCGGCATCCTCCTCATTCATGCTGGCCATGCCTGTATTTTCCGAGCTGCCATCGGCACAATCGTAGGTAGAGTATTCTTTCTTAAAGGTTAGCTTAACGCGGTATATAGCACCCGGCTCCGACTTAACCAGGTCTGCCAGATCAAGGCTGTAATCGGTCCATGTGTTGCGTACACCCGCAAGCGGAATTTTTTTCTTCACTACACGTTTACCCACACGGTAAAGCTCGCTGCTGCCCTCAATATTATTTACCTGAAAAAACTGGCGTACGTTGTTCTCATATATTTTGAAAACCTCCACATCAACCGCATTAAGGTTCACTGCCTGAAATGGTAATATGAGGCCATTAGAATTAGGTATAATAACACCTTTGCCTTTTATTTTTACCTGAGGTTTTAACTCTTCAAACGTAACGCTAACATCCCTGTTGCTACCCAGTGTTTGGTTGCCCGCGCTTTGTATAGATGAGTTAACCATTAAGTTTTGAGAGCCTGTTTGCCTTGATTGAGGGAATACCCTCAACTCGTTATCAACCACAAAAGAAGTAAGTGCCGAAAAGCTCTTGAAGTTTACAAGGCCTGTAAGGTCTTGCGACTCACTTAACGACTCGGAAAAATACAACGAAACGTGTTGGTCGGGGTCACTTTCAGAGTGGTATAAAATCATACTGAAAACACCAATTGCAGGTATGTCAATTTTAGCATCACCTGTTTCATCGGCACCAATGGCATCGCCATCCATCTCAATTTGTAAGCTGTTTTTTGAGGTACCTCGCGGAACGCTGTCTATACTATAGGTCCATACCCTGTCGCCTGCGGCTTCTACTTTTACCTTAAGGTCTTTTCCGTTTATTTTAGCGGTGATGGTCTTCTGGATTTTAGCAGCATCGGCATTATCAGCCAGGTTTATTTTACCAAACACACGGTAGTATTTAGCAGAGCTTTTATCGTACACGCGTATGCCCTCTACTTTAGACGACATGCTTTGCTTTATGGTTTTAAAGCTGAACGAAAACGTTTTAAGCTTAGTCGGCATATTTTTAACCAGCTTATTTGCCTTTACATCTATCTCGTAAATCTCGTCGGCATCCAGTGGCTTATCCGGCTTAAACTGTAAAGTAAAAGCATCGGCCCAAACAAGCTTGCCGGGAACTTTTGGCGAGATTGAAAAAATGCCATCCTTTTCTAAATCAATAGTAGTATCTGCAACCTCATCGGCAAAGCGGATTTTCACATCGGTATACGATGAAACAATACCACCTGTATAGGCTGTAATGTAGGGTGCAAATGCGGCATCGGGCTTACGGAGTTTACGGTTTCTGTTGCACGAAGTAATAAGCAATAAGGATACAGCAACCAAAATTATATTGGCTGCAACTAGTGCCTTGCGGTTCATGGTGTGTTGGAATTTTTAGTGTTTTTAGTAGAAGTGCAGAATGCCTACCTGATTTTCATATAAAGTTAACACCCTGTTAATGACAAAGTCAATATGCTATCAATAATATTATATCACTCATTATCATATAGTTACACTCAAACTCAATCAAAAACCTAAACAGTGACAATAAAAACATTCCCAAAAAGAATAAGTATGGAAATGTATTCAGCTCAAAAAAAACAGTTTAGGAAGGTAAAAAAATAAGCCCCGACCTAAAGGTCGGGGCAACTATAATTAAGCTGAGCAAACATTAACTCACCAACCAGGTATTATTACCTGCAATCAGTTTATCTAAATCGCCAAGGCCTTTAGCTTGCGTAGCATCCAGAATTTGCTTGGTCATTTGCTCTTCGTAGCAAGGGCGCTCTTCTATATAGAAAATACCAAAGGGGCGAGGCAAGCCATCGCCTAACTTAGGGTCATCAAAAAAGCGGGAAAGGATAGACGCTTTTACACGGTCTGTTTCGTCGTGTATCCAAAGGTTCTCGGTAGTATATTCAGTAATCTCAACCACTTTTGGGGTAAAGCCGTCAAGGATAATTCCTTTGGTACCGTTGGCAAAAACTAACGGCTTGCCATGCTCAACAAAAATAGTATTCTCAGGTTTAGATGCTTTCTCTGTAAAGGTTTCAAAAGCCCCGTCGTTAAACACGTTACAGTTTTGGTATATCTCTACCAACGATGTTCCTTTATGGTCGTTAGCACGCTTTAAAATGGTACGTAAATGCACAGGGTCGCGGTCCATACTGCGGGCTACAAAAGTAGAGTCGGCACCCAGGCATAATGCTGCGGGGTTAAACGGATGGTCTATAGAACCCATTGGAGTAGACTTGGTAACCTTACCCTGCTCCGATGTTGGCGAATACTGGCCTTTTGTCAACCCATAAATCTCGTTGTTAAATAATAAAATATTCACGTCAAGGTTACGGCGCAGTAAATGGATTAAGTGGTTACCACCAATAGACATAGAATCTCCATCGCCGGTAATAATCCATACACTAAGCTCAGGGCGGGTAGTTTTTAACCCGCTGGCAACAGCTGTAGCACGCCCGTGGATACTGTGCATACCATACGTTTCCATATAATATGGAAAGCGCGATGA
>JBIPNX010000498.1:0-2810 GCA_044378145.1 Flavobacteriales bacterium
CTAAACCCGGTCTGGCTGGCGGCGGAGATGATATTCCAGGTGTAGTTGCCGGAATTGCTCCAACCGGTGGGGGTGCCATCGAGGTAGATGGTGAAGGGGTTGGCGGCGGTATTGTTGAGCGCCAGGGCGCCGGCGGAGGAAATCTGGTCGTAGTTGGTGCCGGCTACGGAGCCGTTCACATCACCAATCGTAAATGTGTATCCACTTCCGCCATTGATGGTGAGCGAGCCGACGCTGAGTGTGCCAACAGCACCGGTGGCGCTACCCGCGCCGATGATGCCTCCGCTGTTCACAGTGACTGCTCCGGCGGTTCCTGTTCCGATGAGTGTGCCTCCGGAGTTGATTGCGGTGGCGCTGCCGGTGTTCGAGCCGGTGAGATTGAGCACGCCGGCACTGATCGTTGTATTGCCGCTGTAGGTATTGACGCCAGAGAGGGTCCATGTGCCGGTGCCGCTCTTAGTGAGGCTGGTTAGGTTCCCCGTATTGTTCACTACGGCTCCTGCGATTTCTCCCAAGCCGCTTCCGTTGAGAATCAGCGTTTTATTGCCGCCAACGGTGGCGGTGAAGTCGCTGGTGAATTTCAGCAAGCCCGTGCCGTTTTGAGTGATTGTCGAGCTGTAGGTATTTCCTGAAGCTAGGTTGATTGTCTTGTTGGATGTCGCCGCAGAGCCTGTGTAAAGGAGAATTCCATTCAGGGCTGTTCCACCAATGTTGATCGTTGACCCAGCGCCGGCCGCACTGGCTTCGCCCACATTGCCGATGGATGATATGGAAACCGTGCCTTCGGTGGCAGAAAGACTCCCGGTGAAGGTGTTATTGCCGGAAAGCGTCAGTGTTCCAGTGCCTCTCTTGGAAACTGTAGAGCTACCAGTGCCGCTGATGTTGCCACTCACAAGAATATTGCCACTACCTGAAAAAGTAATAGGCCAAGTCGAGTTGGTATTGCTGATGTTTCCCGAGATTGTGAGGAGGCCGCTATCCGATCCGATGTAGGCAGTTGCTCCGGAGCTGTTAATGTTTCCAGCCCATGTATTATTGCCGGAAATATTGCGCAGCGCGCCAGTGTTGCTCGCCCCGCCGCCATCAATCGTGAGTGCCTCGCCAGTGATAGTAATGCCCCCTTGAAGTTGCAGTGCGGCCCCGGATGCGACGCTCGTGCCGCCAGTCGTTGTTCCAAGGGCATTGGCGTTTTGGATGAGCACAGCGCCTGCAGAGATCGTTGTATTGCCGGCGTAGGAGTTGCTGCCGGAGAGGGTCAGATTGCCGGCGCCAGCTTTGGTAAGGGCGCCAGAACCAGAGATCGTATTGGCGAGTGTGAGGTCATTGCTACGATTGATAGCCAGCGTGCCGTTGTTCGTGATGGCGCTGCTTGAGGAAATCGACCCCGTGGTGCTGCCTGCTCCAATCTGGAGCGTGCCGGCGCTGATCGTGGTGGCACCGGTGTAGGTGTTGGAACCATTGAGCGTGAGGGTGTTGGATCCCAGCTTGGTGAGCCCCAGAGCCCCTTGAGTTGTATTGGCAATAACATTTTCGTAGGTGCGGTTTGCCGTGGTGGTGTCGAAGCCGATTGCTGCGCCGGCTGCGAAGTTCGTCGTGCCGAGCATGGAGGCGATGTCGGCATTGGTGACGGCATTGTAGACTCCGAGAGTGGCTCCATTGGCTACAGAATAACGCCCATTGGTTGCGATGCCCGGCAGGCTGGAGTTACTGGTGATTGTCAGCACGCCGGCGTTGATGGTGGTGGAGCCGGTGTAGGTGTTGGTGCCGGAGAGTGTCTGGGTGCCGGTGCCATTTTTGAGCAGTGAGAGGTTGCCTGAGATCACTCCATCGTAGAGGTAGTTTGTGGCGCTGGAGTTATCGATCGTGAGCGTCGTGGCATTGGCGCTGGTCACCGTGCGGGTGCCGTTGGCGCTGGCCGAGCCGGTGCTGCCGAAGGAACGCAGGCCTCCGATGGTTTGGTTGTTGCCATTGAGGTTCACGATGATTCCTTCGAGGGCGGTGGTTAAGTTGCCCAACTGCAGGATGGAGCTGGAGCTGCCCAGAGCGTTGGCGGCGCCGAGGTTGAGCGTGGCGTTGCTGCTGGCTGCCGATTGAGTTGCCCGGACAATGGTCGTGCCCCAGGTGTTACCGCCCACATTGAGATTAAAGATTCCTGTGCCGGACGCTTGAATACCGGCGCCAATATCCAGTGTGCCACCCGTTCCCAAATTCACGGAATTGCTGATGGTGATCGCGTTGTTGTTAACATTGGCCGTGGCATTAGCAAAGGTGTTCAGGGTCAGGGTGCGATTGGTGCCGCCGCTCGTGATACCTCCGGCCAGCGTTAAGGTGGCGTTGCCGTTATTGGCTCGTGTGGCAATCATCGCGTCGCCCGCAAGTGTCACCAGGCCGGAGAGGGTGGAATTCGCATTACCTTGAATCGCACCATTGCCAGTGCCTGTGCCATTAATGGTGAAGTTATTAGCGAAGGTCCCAGAAGCTCGAAGGTCGACGTATGCACCGGCAGATCCACCTGTAGTAGTAATCGTCACATTGCCGGTGCCAAGGGCTGAGACATGGCTAGCATCAAGCCGAGAATTATTTCCACTGACGAGAGTTCCGCCAGAGTAGGTGTTGTTACCGGAGAGAGTGAGAATGCCGACCCCCGTCTTGGTGATCGCCAGGTTGCCTGAGAATGTGGAATTGGTGCTGGTGTTACTGGCATTGTTGATCGTCAGTGTAGCGAGCGTGCCGCTGCGGTTGGTGATGAGGTTTTGAGTGGCATCGGTGCCTGTTACGCTGATGCCTGTCACGGTCTGGTCGAAGCCGTT
>JBIPNX010000318.1:0-3468 GCA_044378145.1 Flavobacteriales bacterium
GTAAGCAACGGTACAGAAACCTTTACCCGTAAAATGACTATCAACTAATTTTAGTAAGATATTCTTTAGAAAAGCCCCGACAGCAATGTCGGGGCTTTTTGTTTTAATAAATTAACCAAAGCCTATTTTCTATCTCGTGCTAAATCAATATTTTGCAGTTCTAAACACATAAACCATGATTAAAAAAATCCTTTTGCTTTCTGCACTTAGCATTACTGCATTATTTACCAATGCGCAGGTTTGCACTCCCGACCCCAACTTTGCTAATGCCTCTCCGGGTATTTACCCCGACTCGCTAGACCATGCCAACGCGGGCCAGCCTTATGAGATGACCATAACCGTACGTACCCTTTGCGATACCTCTGTACTGTTTAGTGGTATACCTGTTGATTTAACTGTGCAGGCATTAAAAATACTGGACGTGGTAGGCGAGCCTGCCGGCTTTAACTTTAATCCTGATGTGCCTGTTTGGACAAATCCATCGCCATGCACTCCTATAACAGGTTGTGTTAAGGTTGACGCATTGGAACCTGCTGTAACAGCAGCGGCAGTTAACGTGTACCCACTAACGGTATATATTGATGTGTTAGCTGTGGGCAACCCTTTGCCATCTACCCCAACATGGGTTAGTACATTGGGCACACCGCCTTATGGTTCGGCTATTGCTTTTAGCGATTATGTATTGAAAGTGGACGGCCCGCTTTCAACAATAGAAACTGCACCAACCGACCGTTTTTGGGTGGGCTTAAACTACCCAAACCCTGCCACCGGTAACACCAATATTGCTTACAATGTAGCTAAGAAAGAGACGGTAGGCTTAAAAGTGTACAATATGCTGGGAGCCCTAGTATACAGCAATACTTACCAGGCCGAAACAGGCAAAAACACCATAGCTTTTGATGCATCAAAATTAGGTGCGGGCTTATATGTTTACACCATGAGTAACGGCAAAGAAACCATTACTCGCAAAATGACTATTAACTAATTAGAAGATATATACTTTTTAAAAGCCCCGATAGATATATCGGGGCTTTTATTTTATCCCCCCTCTCACTTTAGGAGAGGGGTTAGGGGGTGAGGTAAAATGCAGGGGCTTTTTTATTTCATCTTCAGCCACTTTTTAAACGCCGCCACCATCGTATTGTCCTTACTGTCGTTAGCATTTATATAGTCCCATAATACTGGCGCAGAAATAGCAAATACCTTCTTATTATAGGCGCACACCGGCACGTTGGTTAATGTGGTAGTCCATGGCGGTATAGGTACAATTTTATCAGGGCCCAGTGTTTCATCATAACCCAAATAACCATAGTAATATAGCTCCTTGCCTGTAGCTAAGTAAAGCGTTGTAAATCCTTTGTCTTTCAGCGTTAAGTAACCTGCACTTTCAACTTTGTTATTATTGTAGCTCTGAAATTCATTTATGCCTCCACAGCAGTAGGGGGTTAGTTGTAGTTTGGCATCATTCTGCCCACCTGCATTTACTACCGATTGAGAGAACTCTAACCCAAAATGTTTGGCAATGGAATTAATGGGCATTTCTTCTCTTTTATAGCCCAGCGAGTTTAAAATAGTAAGCCCGCCAGCATCTTGCAACAGCTTAAAATAATCGCTGTATTCGCCACCCACTATAACAGCCTTGTGTATGCGTTTAAAAACACTGTCAGGCCAGTTTAAATAGGTGGTTGGGTATAGAAAAAATACTACATCGTTCTTTCCAAGTTTGGCAGGGTTGGCAACCTCTTCGGCCAACAAAAATTTATAAGGGCCAAGGCTATCAGTAGCAGTTTTTAGCCACTGCAAAAACTGCGTGTTTTGGGTATAACCGGCAGATACATTATTTGGCGGGCTAAGAAGGCTGGTTAAAAAGGCTTTGTTGTCGCCATAATTAATACCATGCGTAGGTGTCATGTTCCATAGCATTTCATAGTCGCCCAATACGGTAATACGGCCCTTGCCTGCTTTAACAGATGCACAAACTACATTACTATCAACGGTAGCTATATGTTCTACATTGCTATCGCATTGCAGGCTTGCTGGCAGGTAAAAGCACAGGTTGTTCAGGTTGTATTTATCCGACTTACCTACTACCCAACCTGACTCTGCCGAATCGCCTTTTTTTACCGCATCTTTATTTATAGTAATACCATAAGGTTGGCAAATGCGGTTTAAATTATCGGCATTGAAATAGTAGTTCTCGTGCTCGGCAATAATTACCACATGTGCACCTTTAAATATCATGCCTTTGTAATAATTAATAAGGTCGTTACTGTAATAGCGATGTATGGAAGGCGTAATAACATATACCACACCCGAGTAATCTGTACCATTTGCGGTTAGTACGTTTAAGCGTTGCGAGTTCTGAATGGTAGTAACCAGTTCGGCACCGTTATTTTTTAATTCGGTTGATAATTGCGAAATGCCCGATGGGCCGGCATCATTTATATATACAGGTTGAGATAATGTCCTGTCGAAGCATACAATTTGCCCCTTAACACTTAGAGCAATAAATAAGGCAAGGGTAAAAATGTATTTCATACTTATTGCTTGCAGTTACAGTCGGGCGAAAGAAAGATAACTGTTTTTTCGGGCAAGGCCTCTTTTATCTGGTCGCGCTGGGTAGCGTTTAAAACAATAGAGCGGAGGTCTATCTCTTTTAAATTCTCCAGTTTTTCAAATGTAAATGGCAGGCGTGTAAGTTCGTTTTCCCACAGGCTTAAGTACTGTAAGTTTTGCAAGCTGGCCATTTCTACCGGTAATACCTCAATGGCATTTTGGCCCAGTTCCAGATAAACCAGGTTATTCAGCTTACCAAGCTCGGGCGATATTTTTACTATTGAATTGCGAGATACATTTAAGTATTGTAGCTTGGTTAGGGTTGAAATACTATCTGGGATATCAGTCAGGTTATTACCCCTCAAATCAAGCTCTACCAGGTTTTTAAATTTGAATATCTCCTTTGGAAATTCTTTGTACCCTTTGCGGCGAAGCACCAAACGCTGCACCTTGTCGGGCTCTTTCAGGGCTTCGTCAAGGCTGCGGTATTCATCGTAATCTACCGCGGGGGTGTAGGGTGTAAACAGTTGCGCCTGCGCTTGTAGCCCGGCTACAAACACAATACATACTACCAGTATGGCGCGTACTATTTTCATTTTTATTTTAATGCCGCAAGGGCGTTAATCTTATCTTTTGCCAGTTGCTCTTTTAGCGCATCAAGGCCGGTAAACTTTTGTTCGTCGCGCAACCGGGCTTCAAATTCTATCTTCAACTGTTTACCGTAAAGGTCTTGTTCAAAGTTAAAAATGTTAACCTCAGTAGTGCGTTTTTTGCCATCTACCGTAGGCCTGTAGCCAATGTTAAGCATGCCGCCAAATGTTTCATCGCCTACATGCACGTGCACGGCGTATACGCCATCAGCCGGAATAAGTTTATGCTTATCGCCAATTTCAACGTTAGCCGTGGGGTAGC
>JBIPNX010000319.1:0-3457 GCA_044378145.1 Flavobacteriales bacterium
TTAAAAAACCCCTGACAATAAAGTCAGGGGTTTTTTGTTTGCTATAAAATCAACAAAGTAGGGTTATAACTGTCTCTTTTGTATGCCTAACGTTTTAATTACCGGAGGTAGTGGTTTGCTTGGTAAACGGCTTGCCACCTTATTAGCCGACAAAGGCTATACCCTTAGTTTACTTAGCCGCGATGTTAAAAAACCTTGCGAAGCCTACAGCGCTGTGTATTTATGGGATGTAGACAAGGGCACTATAGATGATGCCGCCATTGCCAACTGCGACTATATAATACATTTAGCCGGGGCAGGCATTGCCGATAAAGGCTGGACTGCCGATCGTAAACGCGAGATTATTGAAAGCCGCGTAAAAAGCAGCGAGCTTATATTCAACAGGTTGAAGTATGTCCCAAACAAGATAAAAGCGGTTGTCTCAGCATCGGCAGTGGGGTATTATGGTATGGTAACCCAAGAGCAGCCTTTTAGTGAAACAGACGCGCCCGGAAACGATTTTTTAGGACAATGCTGTGTAGCATGGGAAAATGCCGTAAACCAGATTAAAAGCCTCAATGTACGCACTGTAAATGTTCGTATTGGTATTGCACTATCTACCCATGGTGGCGCCTTACAGAAAATAGCCAACCTGGCTAAGTTTGGACCTGTGGCCGCCGTTGGTACCGGCAAACAGGCTATGCCCTGGATACATATAGACGACCTTTGCAACGTATTTATAAAGGCCATAGAAGACGATAACATGAGCGGGCCATACAATGCTGCCGCTCCAGCACAAGACACCAGCAATAGCTTTACAAAAGCATTAGGGCAACAGATACATCGCCCTATGTTGCCTATACCCGCACCTGCATTTGCTATACGCTTGGCTTATGGCGAAATGAGCCAAACTGTTTTGGAGGGTACTCCTATAAACGTGGATAAGCTATTGGCAACCGGTTTTCAATTCAAGCATCCCGAGTTAACAACAGCTCTGCGAGATTTATACGTGAGGAGGATTTAATTACCTGATTAAAATATCGGCCACTACAAAGCAGCCAAATACCACGCTGGCAATACCATTGGTAGTTGCAAAGGCCAGGTTTACACGGCTAAGGTCGGTAGGTTTTACCAGGCTGTGCTGGTAAATAAGCATCGATAAAAAGAAGGCTGCGCCTATCCAATAAATAAATCCAAAATGCCCATAAAAGCCGGCAGCAATAACAAAACTTGCGCTGGCAACATGCAGCAAACGGCTAACTAACAGCGCATTCTTCTTACCTAAAAAGGCAGGAATAGAATACAGGTTGTTTGAACTGTCAAATTCTTCGTCTTGCAGGGAGTAAATAATATCAAACCCGCTTACCCAAAATAATACGGTAAAAGAGAACAGCAAGGGTAACAAGTTAAATACTCCTGTAACCGCTAAGTAAGCGCCGATAGGCGCCAATGATAAGCCAATACCCAATACCACATGGCATAACCAGGTAAAGCGCTTGGTATAGCTATAGCCCAACACAACCAATAACGCAATAGGTGAAAGGTAAAAGCATAACGGATTTATGAACCAAGTGGTGAGCACAAACAATACGCTGCTTACAATTACAAACACTAAACCTGCCGTTGGTGTGATAACGCCTGAGGGAATTTCCCTTATCGCAGTGCGAGGATTTTTAGCATCAAACTCACGGTCTATATAGCGGTTAAAGCCCATGGCTGCGCTGCGGGCAAATACCATGCATAACAGAACCAACCCGAAAAGCTTAAGGCTAAACGGCTCTGCCGAGGCCATAGTGCCCAGCATAAAACCAATAATGGCAAACGGTAATGCAAATACAGTGTGACTGAATTTTACCAGCGAAAGAAACTTCTTGGTCTCGGTTATAGCCGCAATCATAGGGCAAAGGTAATTGATAAACCAACAAGTAAGCACCTAAATGGTTTGCTGTATATTGCATCGATAAATATCCCCACATGAAAACTCTTTTATTAACCACCATATCATACCTTTTTGCAGGCCTTGTGAGCGCACAGGTTGTTTTAAATGCAAATGACCTGGTTACGCCTAAAAACCTTAACGGAGTGGCTGCTAAAGATGCCGGAAGCGATTCCCTTTCTACCGGCAATGTTATCTGGATACAGAGCGAACTAAAACCCCATAAGCATGTAAACCACTCTGAACATGCCTATATTATTGATGGAGAAGCTGACATGCGTCTAGGCGATAAATGGTTTAAGGTGAAAAATGGCGATGTGGTTTTTATTCCCAAAGGTACGGTGCATGCGGTAAAGGTTACCTCTAAGCGACCGCTAAAGGTGTTTGCAGTGCAGGCCCCGCACTCCGATGGTAGCGACAGGGTTTATGAAAAGGAGTAGTACTTTTTAACACCCGCTTATAAGCACCACCTATTAACTACCTTTGCGCTGTGACTTTTGAGGCAATATTACAGGAACTGAAACAAAAGAAATTCCGCCCCGTGTATTTTTTATGCGGAGAGGAGCCCTATTTTATTGATACCATTGCCGACTATATTGAGCAAAACGTATTAGCTGAAGAAGAGCGCGACTTTAACCAAACCATACTCTACGGACAGGATACTGATACCGCTAACATACTTGCCAATGCCAAGCGTTTCCCTATGATGAGCGAAAAGCAGGTGGTGATTATTAAAGAGGCGCAAAACGTTAAAGACCTTATTTCCAAAGACGAAGAAAAAGCAGCACACCTGCTTAACTATATTCAAAACCCACAACCCTCTACGCTGCTGGTGTTTTGCTATAAAAATAAAACGGTAGATAAGCGCACTGCCTTTGCCAAAGCCCTTGATAAGTATGCCGTTTTATATGTTGCTGAAAAGGTAAAAGACTATAAACTGGTAGACTGGATTACAGCCTACATTGGCGAAAAAGGCTACCGCATTACTCCCAAAGCATCTATACTGGTATCGGAGTTTTTGGGTGCCGATTTATCTAAAATTGCGAATGAGTTTGATAAGCTGTTCATCAACGTTCCCCCGGGGCAGGTGATAGACGAGGCGCTGGTAGAAAAGTACATTGGTGTTAGTAAAGAGTACAACATTTTTGAGTTGAACAACGCCCTTGGCAAACGCGACTCCCTAAAGGCATATAAGATTGTAGATTACTTTGCCCGCAACCAAAAGAACTACCCGCTGGTAATGACCATTGGCACGTTATACGGCTATTTTACCAAGCTGCTGTTGATACATACTCTGACTGATAAATCGGATAAGAACGTAGCATCTACCATAGGCATACACCCCTTTATTGCTAAGGATTATATTGCATCGGCACGCATATATCATTATGTAAAACTTCGCCATATAGTAACGTTTTTGCGCGAAGCCGACATGATGAGCAAAGGCATAGGTTACCCCGCACTTAGCGAGAAAGAAATACTAAACGAATTAGTTTACAAAATATTGAACTAATATGAATCATTGGCTTGTAAAATCAGAAC
>JBIPNX010000320.1:0-3450 GCA_044378145.1 Flavobacteriales bacterium
TTATAAGAATAGCTGTTACCATTATTAGCCTCGTTGCCTGAGAATACCTGCCCTTGAGAACTTGTATAAATACTGGTAACACCTGCGGTGATGTAGAAGTCATCAACCTTTTTAACCTTGTTTACGTACTGATACTCATTATACACCTGTATAGACGATGTGTTCTGGTTATTATCAGCCTGGTTGTTGCTGTAGAACACACGGTTGCGCAATACGTGGCGGTGGCCGTTAGGCGTAAAGTATTGTACGTAAGGGTCTACATACCAAAGTACCTCGTTAAAATTGGTTATAGAACCCGGGAAAGCGCGGTATATGCTTGTGTCTGAATTAGCCCAGAAAAACGCCTGCGCGTTTTTAGATACCATACCGTTGGCGTTAATACCATAGAATAAACCCTCTACTTTTTTGTTTTTAACGCGCACGCTAAAGTTTAAGCGGCCACGGCGGTCGTATTCCCCTCTGTTTATTTTATCTCCGTTTAATGGGCTTAATGGTTCTGGTCCAATATATCCGTCGTCGCGGAAGAAGTTGCCGCCAAATACAAAGTCCACATTTTTAATGCGGCGTGTGTGTACAAAGCTCATACCCGACACCATTGGGTTTAAACCCTCCCAATAAGTTGCATAGCGGCGTTGTGGCTTGCTGTACATGCCTGTAAAGGCAAACATTTTGGTTTCGGGTTTATCTTTAGCGTAAGCCGTACGTATGTTTATAGCGCCGTTTAGGGCCGATGAACCGTATAATACCGACGAAGCGCCTTTAAGCACCTCAATTTGCTCTACGTTTTCCATGGGTACCAATGGCCACACAGGGCGGCCGGCATCGCCACGCAATAATGGAATATCGTCTATAATAAGCTGCACACGGCTGCCAAGGCCCGAGCTGAAACCGCTACCGCCACGCACCTGGGGCTCATTATCAACAACGGTAATACCCGGTGCCGATTCTATTGCCTTATCAACACTGGTAGAGTTTTTATTCTCCATTATGTTAGGGCGGATAATTTCTACCGTAACGGTAAGTTCTTCAAAACGCTGGCCGTATTTGCTGCCTGCAACTACCACAGGGCCAAGGTCTTTGCTTTCCGACTCAAGCTTTACATTCATTTCAATAGATAATGAATCTTCCAGCTTTAGCTTGAATGTTTTATAGTCGGGTTTATAGCCCAGCAATTTGTATTGCACGCGCCACTCACCTTCTTTTAAGGTAAGCTTATAAAAGCCGTTAATATCGGTTATTGTGCCATAGGAGGTTCCCGGCACTGCTACAGATGCAAATGGTATTGGGGCGCTGGTTTTAGCGTCGGTTACTATGCCCTTTATGGTTATAGTTTGAGCGGTTAGCGTGCCAACCGTCATCACAAATAATACCATTAGCACAGTAAGCCACCTCAGGGGTAAAGTGTTGTTCATACCCATTAGTATTTAATGTACAAAGTTAATTATAATTTAACAAATGCTTAGGCCTTTTCATTGCAAAGGTTATTAACATTTGGCTTTAACTGGTTGACTTTGTAGTAGATAGGTTGCCGGAAGGAAGTGTGGTTTTTGGACTAAACAGCTGTTTTGCAATACTTTTAACATACTTGGTGCGTTATTTGTTGTAGTTTAACGATGTCGGAGATGTTCATATTCCATAAATACCCTTTTATGAAAGGCCTTGTTAAGCTTAGTATACTTAGTGTTTTAATAATTACAGTATTGGTTTCGTGCTTTAACCAAAGCCGTATTTCAAGCCAAAATACAAGTTGGACCTATTCTAAAAGCATAACCGAATTAAAGCCATTTTATAAGGTATTCCATCATACGTCAGACAGTAGTACCGTCTACTTTGCTATAAAACCCACCCGTTTATTATTTATCAACAGCCCCAAAGGGTTTGTAGCCAACATTAAGGTCAAATATTCCTTGTTTAATACTATTGAAGATAAATTACCTGTAGATACGGCCACCTTTACCTTCCAATACCCACAGTGGGCTGATACTACAAAACTTATCCAGGGCAGTTTTAAGCTAAAAGCCCCTTTTGGGCGCAATTATGTTGCCGAGGTTATTTTTACTGACGTTAACCGCAAAAAACACAATACCAGCTTTTTAGAGGTGGAGAAATCTTATTTTACCTCAGACCAGAACTATATGCTGCGCTCGTATACCGATAGTATGCCTGTGTATACCAACTACATACGTAGCGATAAGGTGTTTTACATCAATACCAATAACAAAACAGCCACTTCTGCCTTTGTAAAATATTACCGGAAGGAAACATCATTTCCGCCCCCGCCATTTAGTAAAGGCGCTGCTATTGATGTCCCTAGGCCTGATACTACCTTTAGTGTGGAACTGGCAGGTGGTACCAGCGGGCCATTGCAGCTAACTCCTACGGGTTTATACGTTATTACTACCGATACGGCTTCTCGCCGTGGGTTGGCAGTATTGCGTACTGAGAACGACTTCCCCGAACTGACCAAGCCTATGGATGTACTTCGTCCACTGCGCTACTTAGTGTCACAATGGGATTATGATAAAATGGCTGCCAAAGGCGATATTAAAAAGGAGGTAGACGATTTTTGGCTAAAAGCAGCATCTAACAACAACAGCCGTGCCCGCGAGGTGCTAAAAAACTTCTATGGAGGCGTTCGCCTGGCTAACGATTTGTTTACCACCACCCGCGAGGGCTGGAAAACAGACCGGGGCATGATTTTGATAATATTTGGGCAGCCATTGTCTGTTTTTAGGGGCGATGGTACCGAAACATGGCTCTATAGCACCAGTGGAAACAACCCGGCAACCAATTATATTTTTGAACGCAAACCCGATGGTATTGCAGGCTACGACTACTATTTGCGCCGCAACGATTTGTTAAAACCCGCCTGGTACGACATGGTAGAAAACTGGCGTAATGCCCGTTTGATATATTGGTATTAACTTTGGGCAAAATTTAATTGATGTACGAAGACCGTCCGCAATACCCAAAACGCCGCAGCGCGCCCGAAGGAATGTTATATGGAATGCACCCTGTTATTGAGGCGCTTAAAAGTGGTAAAATAATAGAGAAAGCCTTTGTGCAAGGCAGTTTGCGTGGCGAGCAAAGCGACGAGTTGTTCCGTCTTTTTAAAGAGCATAACATACCTTACGTTAAGGTACCTATTGAAAAACTTAACCAGTTTACCAATGCAAACCACCAGGGCATTGTGGCCTTTACATCGCCTATTGAGTTTGATGATATTGAAGCCATAATACCCAAGCTATATGAGGAAGGCAAAGTGCCTTTTATTTTGGTGCTGGACCGTATTACCGATGTGCGCAACTTTGGCGCTATAGCCCGTACAGCAGAGTGCTGTGGGGTACATGCTATTGTTGTTCCTTTAAAAGGGGCTGCGCCGGTTAGTGCCGATGCTATGAAAACATCTGCCGGGGCGTTGAACAACATACCGGTATGTCGCGCCAATAA